>NZ_AP021889.1:605072-907608 GCF_011398355.1 Thiosulfatimonas sediminis | reverse complement strand
CCAGTTCCCAAATGCGAACAATGGTATCGATACCTTGAACGAAATCAATTACAAAAGCGACATCCACCTTTTCTCGATACGCTACCAGTTACCGAAACATTCATTCATGGTGGAATACAGTGACATAGGAAATACAACTTCAACAGTCGTCAATGATCAAAAAACCACCCGTAAAACTTACGGCGAAGCCTACTACGCGCAATGGCAATGGCTACCATTAAACCAAATGGAAACTTGGCTACGTTATTCTTACTATTTGGCCAATAAAGATAACGGCGAAACCTCTCTACGTAGTTACAGCAAAGTCGCGACCGCCGCTCTACGCTGGCACTTTAACGCCGATTTAAATGTAACCGGCCAATACGACTTACGTGAAGGCGATGCACTCATCCCAATTCACAAAGACTATGACCCAAGTACGCGCAATAAACATTGGTCTGTTTTTTTAGTTCAAATGAATTATCAATTCAGCTTCTAAGCACTTAGGCCCTTGATCACATGAAAGGACATCAAACACACGCCAAGGCTTTGAAACGCCTCTTTAACGTAAGCGTTCATTCCAAGACGTGGTTGAATCAGCTTGCCTCATGAAGTGGGCGTAATAATACCGGTGCAACCTTGTATTGTTTGGCACCATCTTCATCCAGTACGATCACCGTCTTTCGATTGATTTTTGTGACGATGCCAAACACTTGTCCATAGCGACCCTCAAACGTCACTTTCATCCCCAATCGCAATTGCATCAGCGCTTCCATGGTTTCACGCTCCTGCAACTGGTCAATGCGCTGGCAGATAAGCGTGTTCAGTTCCATTAACTGATCCAATGTCATGTCTTCAATGCGCATGAGCGTAAACCTCTGTCGCTGTGTTTTGACGGTACGGGTGGCGTGGATCAATCAGTGCACGCAGAGGGGCATCAGCGAACCGAGTTTTCCAGACGCGCGGTGTTAAATCCACAACGTCTTTGGCCGGGTGTCGGCCAATGCGTTGCAATACATCCACCAGGTAAGTGTAGGGGTTAACCTCATGTAACTTGCAGGTGCTGATCAGGCTTTGAATCAGACCCAGGTGCTCGGCCCCCAGTTCTGTCCAGCAGAACATCCAGTTTTTCCTACCCATTGGAATGGGCCGCAAGGCCCGTTCCAGGTGATTGGTGTCCGGTTGCACTTGCGGATCTTTTAAAAACACTTTCAGACTCGCTGTACGACCCAGCACATAGTTCAGCGCTTTGGTCAGCGGATCACTGGGAACCAGTTGTGGGTTATCGAGTTGCTCCTCACACCATGTGAAGAAGTGATCGACCACTGGCTTTGAGTGATCCAATCGGTACTGACGTTTTTTCTCGTCTGTCAGGCCCTGTGTCTGAATGACTTCTTCATTCCGGTAGATCTGTGCGATCTGCTGCAAGGCATCGGTCGCTCGTTCAGGGTGCGCTTTTTGTGCGTCAATAAAGTAGCGGCGTGCATGCACCCAGCATTGAGCATGCGTAACACCCTGTTGTGTCTCAACGTAGCGCGCATAGGCCGAATACCCATCACTGAGCAGGGTGCCATTAAATTGGTCCTTGAGAACGGTTTCTATGTGCAACCGCCCTCGGGAGCTGGCATAGGTAAACACCACTTCGTCAGCATCACCATACAGCGGCCAGAACCAGCCGGATTTCATTTTACCCTTTTGTGAGCCTGTCCGGCCCTGATGACCGGCTTTGATTGGGGTCTCATCCATGGCCAGTACTCGCGAGCGCAACACATTGTCTGTCTGGGCATCGACAATCGGTTTGAGTAGATCAATGGACCGCTTGACCAGATTGGTCAGGGTGCTGCGACTGACGGTAATGCCAGCCTGCATAAGCCGTTGATGCTGTCGATACAGGGGCAGATGGAATTGGAATTTGTCGACCAACACTCCGGCGAGCAGACTGACGTCAGCCAGAGAGTTGTCGAGCACGTTCAACGGTGCGGGCGTTGTGATCAATTTTGGGTTGCAGCCCTTGCGACGGATCACCGGGCGCTCAAACTTGAGTACCACATAGCTTGAGGCGCGCTGCGCCAGACGATAAGTGGTTTTGATGGCAATGATATCGTACAGGTCCGCATCGGGACCACTGAGTTCTGGCGGTTGCTGTTCGATGACTTCCACGGGCACATCGGCGCTGAAGCGCAGACCGGTGTCGTTGAGACAATCGTCGTCACGCTGTTTTTTGCCTGTGCCGCGCTGATAGGCCTGAATGGTGCGTTTGGGTTCATCCACTGATGTGTCCGGTCGCATTGCCTGTTCACTCTGGAACAGACTGGCCTGCTGGGGCAGGTCAAACACCTGCTTTTCTGACTTGGGACCGAACAGTTGTTTTTTGAACCAGTCGAGCTGGTGTTCGAGCTTAGCGATGGTTTCTGCCTGCAAGGCTAACTGTTCACGTAGCAGCGCATTTTCCTGAGCCAGGTCTGTGGCGTCAGACGAGGCGCATAGTGGTGTGGCAGGTGATGTTGAGCCCATTGAAATCATGGGCTGTATTATACCAAATACTAACGTACTTATACCCTTTTGAAACGCTTGAATTGGCGGTATTTTTGCACTTCAATACCATCGATGAGCAGCTGCAGATCAGCAAGCGTCAGCGCATGATGGGACGCATTGGATTTGGGCACTGGGAACTGTCCCTGTTGCAGTTGTTTGGCCCACAGGCAGTAGCCGGTTCCGGTAAAATACAGCATCTTCATCTGGGTTTTACGGCGATTGATGAAGACAAAGTAGTGACCGCTGAGCGGATCTTGTTTGAGTTGGTTGCGAACCAGGGCGCTGAGGCCTTGGAAGGATTTTCGCATGTCGGTGGGCTGGGTGCACAGCCAGATACGCGCTTGACTATCGAGCCCGATCATCCGTTCTGGCTCAGTCGCAGTTCAACACCGTTGCCCAGACTTAGAACAATGTTCCAGCCAGAGTCGCTCGCGCGTGAGTCATTTATCACTGAGGACAGATCCAGAAAACTGGATTCACTGGATGCTGAATCGTCGCTCTCGTCTGGTTTTTCAGATAAGCGTTTGCGCCAGTTGCAAAAACTGGCATAGCCAACTTTTTGTTGCTGGCAAAACTGTCGGGCTGACAAGCCACTGTGATGTTGCTGATCAACCAGGACTTGCCATTGGTCGGCAGTGCGGCGCTTTGTTGTCATGAATGTAACCTCCTGTTGGTGAGTGAGAGGTTACTGTAGCGGGAAATTCATTGCCGTGGCAGGACGTCCTGGAATGAACGCTTACTCTTTAACTAACTGATTTTAAAACAATAAAACCCGTGAAAACGGGCTGAAACGACTGACAAAGTCCCCGATGTATTGGGGATTTTTTTATGCCTGAAATACGCTAATAAAGTAAGCTAACCGTCAATTTACTCACATCTAAAATTCCTGAATAAAGTTCGTTATTCTTCTATGTGTTTTCAATCACAGGAGAATTTTGATGAGCAAACACGAACTTTGGGTGCAGCGGATTGCCGATTGGCAAGCCAGTGGTCTTTCACAACGGGCATTTTGCCAGCAGCAAGGCTTGGCGATTTCAACCTTTTATACTTGGCGACGTAGGCTTCGAAACTTAAGCCAAGCACCCATCAAAGAATCTTCTGCCTTTTTGCCGATGGTGATTCACGATCAGCCTGAACCGTGCTCAACCAGCATTGCAGTCAAGGCAAAAGGATTGGTATTTGAGTGTTCCGTGGTGCAATTAGCGCAATTAATCACCGAGTTGAATCGTCATGCTTAGACCAAGCTTTGATGCACACGTCTTTGTCTATCGTGATTCCGTGGATATGCGTAAATCCATTAATGGACTGGCGGCCATTGTGGAAGCTGAGCTGGGACATTCTCCCATGAGTGGCGCACTGTTTGTGTTTTGCAACCGTTCTCGCGATAAGGTCAAACTCCTCTACTGGGAACGCAATGGTTTTGTGCTCTGGTACAAGCGATTAGAGAAACACAAGTTCAAATGGTTAGCACCAGTCGTCGATCAAGAAGCGGTGTCGGTCACAGGCAAACAGCTTAATCAGTTACTCGATGGCTTGGATATTTTGTAAGCGACAATTTACCCACGCCCTAGTTTTCTAGGATGCGGTGTGATTCCACGGCAGAAGTGCTTCGAACTGCTCGAGGGTGTCGCAGTTGGGCAGGTCTCGGAAGAGATCGGTGAGATAAGCTTGGGGTTCGAGTCCGTTGGCTTTGGCGGTTTCAATCAAGCTGTACAGCATCGCACTGGCTTTGGCGCCTTTAACCGATTGGCTAAAGAGCCAGTTCTTGCGTCCGATCGCGAAGGGACGAATGGCATTCTCAACTGGGTTGTTGTCGATATTCAATCGCCCATTCGTGGTGAAGATTTGAAGTTTTTCCCAGTTTTTTGCCAGATAGCTCAAGGCCTCACCGAGTTTGCTTTTGGGCACGGTGCTGTTGAGGCTTTTATCCAACCACGTTTTGAGCTGTTCTAAAACCCGCCGGCTTTCGGTTTGCCGGATCTCGAGTCGTTTATTTGGTGGTTGGTCTTTGATGTGTTGTTCAATTTGATAGAGCTTTTGAATGAGATTGAGTGCCATGTCCGCCTTGCCGGTTTTATTCTTAGGCAGTACTTTTTTGGCATCCATAAACTTACGTCTGGCATGGGCCCAACAACCTAGATGGGTAATCTGTTCCGTTGCACCGATTTTGTGATAACCCGCATAGTCATCGGTTTGTAGGAAGCCTTTAAACTCAGGCAATAAATTCATGGCGGTTTGTGCGGTGCGATCCGGTGAATAGTCGAATAACACCACTGGATGTTTTTGATCACCCGTCTTGCGTACCCACATATAGCTGTTACTCTCTGCGGTTTTCCCCACCTCATTGAGCACTTGCACACGCGTTTCATCCATATGCACATAACCACTGTCGAGCAGAGAATCTTGCATCAGGTTGTACAGAGGCTGGCAGAGTTGGGCCCCCTTAATCATCCAGTTGGCCATCGTTTGGCGTGACAGTTCGACCTCTAAACGTTCAAAGGCTTTTTCTTGACGATACAGCGGTACGCCATCTTGGTATTTCGCGGTGGCAATGTAGGCCATTAATCCCGGACCGGCGATGCTTTTGGGAATCGGCTGTTTGGGCATGGACGCTAACTTAAGCGAACCCTCACAACATGGGCAGGCGTATTTTTTACGCACTAACTGACGAACAATGATTTTGGCAGGAATAATTTCTAATTGCTCAGAGACTTCTTCACCGATTTCTTTGAACTCTGAGCCACAGTCACATTTCTCACCGGCCGGTAAGCAATGTTCAACACGTTGACGGGGAAGATTCTTTGGTAAGGGTTTACGACCCGCGTTGGATTTTGCTTTGGGTGAGGCACTCGAGGATTCATCACTACTCGACGCTCTCAAAGACGAATTGTCCTCGACTTCGGGTTCATTAAACAGTTCCGCTTGATCGGGGTGTTTTTCACTGCTTTTATAGAATTGACGAACCTTAAAGAACATGACCAATTCAGACAGACGACTGACTTCCGTTGATAAGGTGTCGATGTGCTGGTCTTTTTGTAAAACCAAGGCTTTTAAGACATCGATATCATCGGGTAAATCGTGAGCAGTCAGAGGTGTTTTCATGGGCGGGTAAGATACCCGAATTAGCTCACGTTGTCATAGAAAAGTGATTGATGCGGCTGTTGAAAAATATCCAAGCCATCGAGTAACTGATTGAGCTGTTTGCCGGTAACTTCAATCGAATCCTTTGTTTCCTGAGGATTGAGCCATTTAAACTTGTGTTTCTCTAATCGCTTGTACCAGAGCACAAAGCCATTGCGCTCCCAGTAGAGGAGTTTGACCTTATCGCGAGAACGGTTGCAAAACACAAACAGTGCACCATTCATGAGAGAATGTCCCAGTTCAAGTTCTACAATGGCGGCCAGTCCATTAATAGATTTACGCATATCCACGGAATCACGATAGACAAAGACGTGTGCATCAAAGCTTGGTCTAAGCATGACGATTCAACTCGGTGATTAATTGCGCTAATTGCACCACGGAACACTCAAATGCCAATCCTTTTGCCTTGATGGCAATGCTGGTTGAGCACGGTTCAGACTGATCGTGAATCACCATCGGCAAAAAGGCAGAAGATTCTTTGATCGGTTCTTGGCTTAAGTTTCGAAGCCTACGTCGCCAAGTATAAAAGGTTGAAATCGCCAAGCCTTGCTGCTGGCAAAATGCCCGTTGTGAAAGACCACTGGCTTGCCAATCGGCAATGCGCTGCACCCAAAGTTCGTGTTTGCTCATCAAAATTCTCCTGTGATTGAAAACACATAGAAGAATAACGAACTTTATTCAGGAATTTTAGATGTGGGTAAATTGGCGCTTACGTTTCCACTGGTACGTTCTCTTTTGATGGATGAATCAACGTTGTTGGCTCATCGGTCTTTTTGGTGCCAGGAACCCTCGCCATCAAAAGCAGAGTGTTTGGATGCTCTCACTCAGGAAGAGCGTGCGATGTACTTAGGATTGGTGGAGCATCGCTGGCAGAAAAGTTTGCGCTTGGAACAAGAGCGGATTGCGTTGCCATTTTTAAAAAAACGGCTCGAAGCGCTGTAATTTGTTGCTGGTGGCGAGGCTTGTGATTAATTGGGCTTGTCTTTGTCTGCATGGTGTTGCGCTATCCAGTGGGCGAGTTGTGCCAATGGCATGGGTTTGGCATACAGATAGCCTTGCCCGATTTCACAGTGCATCTGGCGTAAGACTTCGGCTGTCTGGATGTCTTCAATGCCTTCGGCGACAATGCGTAAACCGAGATGATGAGCCATTTGGATGAGATCATGAGTCAGCGAGAGTGTGCGTGGATTGCTCGTTAGTTGGTCGACAAAGGAACGGTCTATTTTGAGTTCGTTATAAGGCAGTTTACGAATGTTCCCAAGAACTGCTCGGCCAGTGCCAAAGTCATCAATTGAAAGTTGAAAGCCTTTTAAGCGTAAGCGCGCTAGGATGTCTAGACCAACTCTCATTTGCTCGATAGCGCGTGATTCGGTAATTTCGACAATAATGTTTTGTGGTTGAATGTTGGTGGTTTTTATTTTGCCCCATAAATCGTCCGGAAAGGATAGGCGGTCAAGGTCAAGTGCTGAGACATTGATAGAGATACTCAAATCGGCAAAGCATTTGGGATTTTGTTGATAGTCTGCACAGAAACGGTCAACCACTTTTTCGAGTAAGACTTGATTAAGGCCGTGGGTTTCAACGGTGTTGATAAAGTCGTTTGGATAGATCAATATGCCATCATCATCAATCAGGCGAACCAAGCATTCCACGCCCTCCAGAGTGAGTTTTTGGAGATGAATTTGCGGTTGATAATGCACAACGAGTTGGTCGTTATCAAGCCATTTTTTAACACGTTCGTAACTGTGTTCGCAAATGTCTTCGGCCAAAATTGATGTTGTACTATTAGCGAGCGGTGAGTACAGCGTTTCTAAAATGGTGCGAATTTCTTGTAAGGTGAATGGCTTGGTAATCGAGGGCATTAAACATAAGCCAAGTTCGATAGCGAGTTCGTAGGCGCTCGATAAAACGCCATCGTCAAAGCCGCTCATTAGCACTAATTGCCCTTGGAATTGAATGTCCGTCAGTTCGCGCAAGACTTCAATGCCATCTTTGTTGGGCATATTTAAGTCAAGAAAGATTAAGGATGTTTCTGGATGTTCGCCAAGCGCTTGGGTAAAGAGGGTGGCATCAGTCAGGTAGCTAGACTGAATGTTCTGCAGCTCGCAAACTTCACTGATGAGTTCGCAAATGCCCAGTTCGTCATCGACAATTAATGCGTGTTTATGCATATTTTACTTCTTTAGCGCTTTGATAATGGCATCGGTAACTTGATCGCGTTTATAGGGTTTGTGAACAAAGACTGCTTTTTCTTGCAATTGGTATTGCTGGGTTAGCATCTCTTCAGAAAAACCACTGGTTAAGATAACGGCGGTATTGGGTTTTTGTTCTTTTAATTTTTTAAGTAGATCAATGCCGTCCATCTCTCCTGGCATAACAATGTCCGAGAAAACAATGTCGTATGATTGTTGTTGAACTTTTTGCCAAGCGGAGTCGGCAGAATGGCAAACATCAACTGTTATGCCGGTTAGCTCCAGATAAGAGGCGGCGACCTCTGCCAATTCTACTTCATCGTCTACCACCAAGGCGCGTAAATTACTCCAGTTTTCCGGCGGCAGTACTGGAACGTCATGTTTAATCGGTACTTTAGTGTCGGCATTTTCGATGGTTGGCAAGTAGAGGTGGATATTTGTGCCGGACCCTTCTTCACTGTAAATGCGCATATGGCCATTAGATTGTTTTATAAAGCCGTAAATCATTGCCAAACCAAGGCCGGTTCCTTTGTCTTTTTCTTTGGTGGTGAAGAAGGGTTCGAGCACTTTATCAAGCAAGCCTTTGGGTATGCCGCAACCGTTGTCTTCAACGCTAATGAGCACATATTTGCCTTGTTTAATGGTGTCAGAAATACTCTTTATGTAATCTTGGTCTAAATAGGCGTTTTCAATGCGGATAAAGATCTTTCCGCCGTTTGGCATTGCATCACGCGCGTTGAGCAGTAAGTTAATCAACGCATTGGTTAATTCATTTGGGTCGATAAACACCGCAGGGATGTTGTCTTCAATCGAATAACTAATCTGCACTTTTTGTTGTTTGATTGTTCGTAGCAGCATATCCATGGTGCTTTCCATAAACGTTTTTAAGTCAACGGTTTGGGCGCTAAGGTTTTTGCGGCGAGAAACCGTAAGGAGTTTTTGGGTTAAGTCTGCAGCACTGTTGACGGCATTGGTGATTTTAGTAATTCGCGTCAGTAGTTTATCTTGGCCTTGAGCTTGCATTTCCAGTAGTTCCAGATTGCCGAGCATAATGGCTAACAGATTGTTGAAGTCATGTGCCACGCCACCTGTTAACTGACCAAGGGCATCTAACTTTTGTGATTGGCGCAATTTGTCTTCTTGCTTTAAGCTTTTGGTCACGTCTTTGACTAGAACAATAGCGATTACGCCGTCTGCCGTTTTTAAGGGATTGATGGTAGCCTGTACAAAGTGTGTTGAGCCATTTGGGTGTTTGTAACAATACGGGCGTTCGCGAGTAATTTCAATGCGCCGTGGATTATGATAAAAGTCATCGGTTTTGCTGTAATGCATCTCTTTAAAATGCCCGCTCATCAGCACTTCAATTGGGTTGCCGAGTAGTTGCATTTTGTCGACGCCAAAAATCGCTTCGGCTGCTGGGTTTACCGTTTCGATTTTGGCCTTCTCATTGAGGATGATTAAGCCGTCAGGAATGGATTCGATGACTTTGGCAAAACGCTGTTCACTATTGCGGATATCCTGTTGTTTTTCGACCAAAGTGTGATAAGTTCTGCCCAATTTTTGGCTAATTTTGAGTACTAATAGAATCGTGCTTAGCATGAGTAATAGCATCATATATGGCCAATAACTGTTTAGCCAAAATAGGTTGCTTACGTTTAAGCTTGGCGTTTCGCTGATGAGGTACCAGGGTAAGTCTTCAGCCTGATTGGGTAGTACCGCATGAGGGTCTAAATCCAAGCAGCTGTTAAAAGCGCAGATATGCTGGTAAAAATACAAATTCTGTTCGATTTTTAATGCTTGTTCGGCGTGTGTTTGTTGTTGTATTTTTTGCCACAGTAGAGGCTGTATTTTTTCTAAGGTCAAGTCAGGACGATTAAACATAAAGCCCCAGTTTTGGGTGTCGTTTGGACTGTAAAGTAAGTAGCCTTGCTGGTTGGCGATATACAACTTGGTTTGTTCGTTGCGATAATTTGCCATCACTCGGTCAAGGTTTCTAAAAATAGAGTTCACATTGTAGTTAAGTACGACGTATCCCAAGATTTCACCACCAGAAAAAATGCCTTGTACAAAACGTAAGGTGGGGCGAAAAGGGCGTTCAATCTTATCGAATTCGATATTTAAATCGAGCGGCGATTGATAAATCTCACCTGGTGACAAGGTTTTGGCTGCTTGGTAATAGTATCGATCAGACTTGTCTTGCAACTCTTCTTCGGGGACTAAATTTAAGGTGCGCTTGTTGAGCTCAATGCGGAGTTTTTCCATTCCATTTTTATCAAGAAGCCGGAGTTGATGGTAGTCTTGGCGAGAGTTGGTGAATTTTAGAAGCGTGTCGGAAAGTTGCTGATAGCTTCGCTCGTCCTGTGGGTTATGTAGAAAAGCTTCTGCAAGCGGTAGTGCCGCTATGAATTGTACGTCTTCATTGGTCTTGGTTAAATTGGATCGGATGATGCCGGTAACTTGGTCAAGGATTTGTTGGTTGTTTTTTGCTTGTTGTTCGTTGCGTAGCGTAAAGTCCATGTTGACCACAATCGCCGCTAATCCAATAATAATCAAGATAAAGGGAAGTAATAAGCGAAGATGTTGGTTAATCATTGCGGCCCCCTTAGGCTCGATTCAATATGTATTTACGCAGTGAAATACAGACAAGTCCCGATTGATTTCGGTCTGAAGCCGTTTGGACTTTTTCTGTATCCTCTAAAACGCTCGCCTCATTAGCAAGGCTTTTCAATGACTGTTGAAAATTGTCCCCAGCAATGCCTTGCTAAAATTTATCTTAAATTTTCGGCGGACATAATTTGGTGTTTCACTCGGTGAATATTTGCATACTATATACGTAATATTGAATAAGTGAAAATACTCATTAATTGCACTGTTTATTGACGTTTTATGTTTGATTACGCAAGTTTTAATTTTTTAAGTTAAAAAAGTAATCGTATGTCTTTTATTTATGTTGTGCTATTTCACAACCGCTTTGGCAGTGTTGCAACACGATAGTCCCCTAAAGTTGGGTATATATTGAGCAGCATCAACTCTCCCCTAAGCAAATCTGCAAAACGCCAAGCGGTTTACGACACTGCAAAGGTTTCGGTTAAGCAAAAGGAGGGATGTTTGATGTTTTTATAGCGATTTTTTAGTCGTGAGCGGTTTTCGTTGTCTCTGACATTTTGCGGGCGTGTAAAAAAACGGTATGCTAGCCGCTAACTAAATAGCGACAGTTTTACATCGGGAGTTGAACATGGATTTTATTGCGCAGATGAACCAGTTAGGCCCTCGCCTAGCCGATAAAAATATTACCGTGGTAACCGCGGAATCCTGCACAGGGGGAATGATTGCCGAAGCCTTAACGGCGATTAGCGGGAGTACTGCTTGGTTTGATCGAGCCTATGTGACTTACAGTTATGAGTCAAAACGCGAAATGCTTGGGGTAAAGGAAGCGACCATACAAAAGCAAGGGGCGGTGAGTCAAGCGTGTGTTGAAGAGATGGCTCTTGGCGCTTTGCAACAGTCGCACGCTAATGTTGCTGTCGCCTGTAGTGGGATTGCTGGGCCAACGGGCGGTTCATTGGATAAGCCTGTCGGTACGGTTTGGATAGCCTGGGCAAAACAAGGGCATGATAAGGTTGAAAGCAGTTGTTATCATTTTGACGGAGACCGCCAAATGGTGCGCGAACAAGCTACGCAAGCCGCCTTACAAGGTATAGAAGCACTTATCTAATTGCATTAAAGTGCGACAATTTACTTTCGGTGTTTTGCTGCTTTTCGTTAGTAGATGTTATTTAATTACTGTATCAAAAATCAAGTTTGTGGTTTACTATTGTTATTTCCGAGCAGGAGATAATAGAACTTTACGCAATGATCAAAGGCTTCTTACAGGAGTGAATATTGAACAGCCCCTAGGATTTAGTCGGTGATTATGGGATAATTTCAGGCTAATTTTTTGCCCGCCATTATCCGCTAAAGATTTGGTGACTCTCCTGCACGATTGCTCGCAAATTTAAAACTGCTATTGGGCGGTTTTTTGACAAAAATGAAGGATTCGATACCCATGGATGAAAACAAAAAGAAAGCGCTCAGTGCCGCTCTTGGCCAAATTGAAAAACAGTTTGGTAAAGGGTCGATTATGCGAATGGGGGATAATACTGCGCCGCGAGATATTGAGTCGGTTTCCACTGGATCACTCGGTTTGGATATTGCACTGGGCATAGGCGGTCTGCCGCGTGGTCGTGTTGTTGAAATTTATGGTCCGGAGTCTTCAGGTAAAACGACCTTGACGTTGCACGCTATTGCCGAGATGCAAAAAGCCGGTGGAACGGCCGCCTTTGTTGATGCCGAGCACGCCTTAGACCCTTTGTATGCAGAAAAGCTGGGTGTGGATATTGATAACCTTTTGGTTTCTCAGCCGGATACGGGGGAGCAAGCGTTAGAAATTACCGATGCGCTGGTGCGCTCTGGTGCCGTGGATATTGTGGTTATTGATTCGGTTGCGGCCTTAACGCCTCGTGCGGAAATTGAGGGCGATATGGGTGACTCGCACGTTGGTTTGCAAGCGCGCTTAATGTCGCAGGCATTGCGCAAATTAACGGCCAACATTAAACGTACCAACACTTTAGTGATATTCATCAATCAAATTCGTATGAAAATAGGGGTTATGTTCGGTAGCCCTGAAACCACCACGGGTGGCAATGCCTTAAAATTCTATGCTTCGGTTCGTTTAGATATTCGTCGCATTGGTGCCATTAAAAAAGGCGATGAAATCCTCGGTAATGAGACCCGTGTTAAGGTTGTCAAAAACAAAGTTTCTCCGCCATTTAAACAGGTAGAATTTGATATTTTATACGGCAAAGGCATTTCTCGTGAGGGTGAAATTATCGATCTTGGCGTGCAAGAGAAGTTAATTGAAAAATCCGGCTCTTGGTATAGCTACGATGGGACTAAAATTGGCCAAGGTAAAGACAATGCGCGCCAGTATTTAATTGATAATCCAGACGTAGCAGATATTTTGATGAAGCAGATTAAAGCCAATTTAATGCCGAGTAAAAAGACTCAGGCTGAACCGATTGCTGTAATTGAAGAAGATGCGCCAGAATCTTTATTTGACGCTTAATTTTTTTATTCAGAACCGAGCTGATTGATTTATGAAAGACGCTACGCAGTTTTTGCAGGCGCTTGGCATTGCGACGGATTCTTTAGAAGCGGCGCAGGGTGTCAAACCGTCTGCAGAGCGTAATGCGTTTTTGCAGCAAGCTTGGGATGAAGATTTTTTGCAGCCTTTTGATCCTTCTGCGGGTCAAGAGGCTCAATTGCAACAGGATATGCAAAATCATGCGTTGCGTTTGCTTGGTCAGCGTGAGCATGGTGATAAAGAACTTTTAGAAAAACTGCGTAAAAAATTTAGTTCTCAAGTGGAAGACCTTAAGAAATATGGAATTGACGAGGCGCAGTTTAACGAACAGTTGCAGTCTTGCTTGGCGCACTGCCAAGAGTGTAATTGGCAGAGTGACGAACGTTATATAGAGCAGTTGGTGAGCAGTTTATTGGCGAAAGGCCAAGGCCCGATGAAGATTCGCCAAAAAGCGCAACAAAAATCGAGCCGTACCGAATTGCTTAACGATTATTTGGATTTGGATAAAGATGCTTTGCTTGAACAAATGCGCGCAGTGTTGGATAAAAAATACGGCGTAAAAAGTGGTGCTAAAGGCGCTTTTTTATTGCCTAAGGATAAGGCAAAACAGATGCGTTTTTTGCAAAGCCGCGGTTACAGTCCGGAGCTTATATGGCGGCTTTTTCGTTAAAGGCATTCCGAGTAGGTCCACGTCACGATAGTGTGAGCCTGTTTTGCGTCTGAACGAATTGTTTGTAAAGAATTTCCGACTGTCGCAGTCAACTCATTATTTTATTTTTTTAAGGTTAAACGAACTATGACCAGTGCAGAACTCAGAAAAGCTTTTGTCGACTTTTTTGTGCAACACCAGCACAGCGCAGTGCATTCCAGCCCTGTTGTGCCAATGAATGACCCAACACTTTTATTTACAAATGCAGGAATGGTGCAGTTTAAAGATGTCTTTTTGGGACAGGATAAGCGCGATTATACGCGTGCAACTTCCGTGCAGCGTTGTATTCGTGCCGGCGGTAAACATAACGATTTGGAAAATGTTGGCTACACAGCGCGTCATCACACTTTCTTTGAAATGCTGGGTAATTTCAGTTTTGGCGATTATTTTAAGAAAGAGGCGATTCAATTTGCTTGGCAGTTTTTAACCGAAGAATTAAAGCTACCGCCTGAAAAACTGTGGGTAACGGTTTTTGAGGAAGACAAAGAAGCCGAGATGATTTGGCTTCAAGAAATGGGGGTGTCTGCGGAGCGTTTTTCACGTTGCGGCGCAAAAGACAATTTCTGGTCAATGGGGGATACCGGGCCTTGTGGACCTTGTACAGAAATTTTCTATGATCATGGCGCAGACATTGCCGGAGGCCCTCCAGGTTCGCCAGATGAGGACGGTGATCGTTATATCGAAATTTGGAACTTGGTATTCATGCAATTTGACCGTTCGGCAGACGGTACTTTAACGCCTTTACCAAAGCCTTCAGTGGATACTGGTATGGGCTTGGAGCGTTTGGCTGCGGTGATGCAGGGTGTTCATAACAACTATGAAATTGATCTGTTTCAGGCGTTGGTAAAAAAAGCATCAGAATTAACAGGTGAAAGAGATTTGACTAACAGCTCTCTGCGCGTTATCTCGGATCATATTCGCTCCTGTTCGTTCACCATTGCCGACGGCGTTTTGCCTTCCAATGAGGGGCGTGGTTATGTGTTGCGTCGTATCATTCGTCGCGCTATTCGACACGGTTACAAATTGGGACAAACTCAGCCGTTTTTCTATCAATTAGTCGATACCTTGGTTGAGCAGATGGGTGCAGCCTACCCAGAATTAGCCAAAGAACAGGCGAATGTTGAGCGTGTGCTAAAGCTTGAAGAAGAGCGCTTTGCCGAGACCTTAGAAAATGGTATGAAACTGTTGGAAGAGTATATTGCTGGCATGAGCGGTACGGTTATCGATGGTGAAATGGCCTTTAAGTTGTATGACACTTACGGCTTTCCTATCGATTTAACTGCGGATGTGGCACGTGAACGTAATTTAACGGTTGACCAAGCCGGTTTTGGTGTTGCGATGGAGGCACAGCGTGAACGTGCTCGTTCGGCTTCTAACTTCGGTGCTTCCGGGAATGCGCGTATCGAATTTGATGGTAGCACTCAGTTTATCGGTTATCAGCAAGACGAAGCGGATGCATCGATTATTGCAATATTTGTTGATGGCAAGTCGGTGCAGTCAATCAATGAGGGCGATGCAGCTGTCATTTTGTTGAATCAAACTCCATTTTATGCAGAGTCCGGTGGCCAGAGCGGGGATTGTGGTAGCTTGACTGAAGGAATGCACAGTTTTCATGTTGATGATACCCAGAAGCAGGGCAGCCTGTTTTTGCATTATGGTAAAGCGACCGCTGGAACCGTTGCTGTTGGACAGAGTGTCCACGCAAAAATTGATGTGATTAAGCGTCGTGATTGCGAGCGTAATCATTCGGCTACCCATTTGCTACATGCTGCTTTACGCACGGTTTTAGGCACACATGTCGGGCAGAAAGGGTCTTTGGTGCGGTTTGATCGCCTACGTTTTGACTTCTCGCATTTTGAGCCGATTTCTAACCAACAGCTGCGTGAAATCGAGCGTCTGGTCAATTTAGAAATTATGAATAATACGCCGGTTACCATTTCTGAGATGGCGATTGAAGACGCAAAAGCACGTGGAGCCATGGCTCTGTTCGGCGAAAAATATGGTGACGTAGTTCGCGTAGTGGATATGGGCGATTTCTCTGTCGAGTTATGTGGCGGAACCCACGTAAAGTCGGTTGGCGATATTGGGCCATTCCGTCTACTTTCCGAAAGTGGAATTGCCTCCGGTGTGCGTCGTATTGAAGCCATTACTGGTGAGGCTGCTTGGCAAGTAATTTATGACGAAGAGGATGCGCTGCTAAACATCGCTGATACGGTGAAAAGCGATAAAGCACAAGTGATCAATAAGGTGACACAATTGGTGGCTGATTATAAAGCGCTGGAAAAAGAGCTCAAAACGCTGCAAGCTAAGTTGGCCGCGTCTCAAGGAGATGATTTGGCGAGTTCGGCCATTAAAGTCGGTAACGTCAATGTTCTTGCGGCAATAATGGAGGGTGCTGACCGCACGATATTGCGCGAGACGGTCGATAAGTTGAAAGATAAGTTAGATCCAGCAGTGATTCTATTGGCTGCCGTAGATGGCGATAATATTGCGTTAACGGCGGGGGTTAGTAAGTCGGTAACGGGGACTTACAAGGCCGGTGAATTGGTTAATCACGTAGCGCAACAAGTTGGCGGTAAAGGCGGTGGTCGTCCTGATATGGCGCAGGCAGGCGGCAATCAACCAGATAATTTAGAGGCTGCTTTAAATTCGGTTAAAGCTTGGGCAGAGTCAAAATAATTTTTTATTAAAATCCAGCCTTTCAAAAACCCGTTTTGGCCTGATGCTAAAACGGGTTTTTGTTTTTTACAGACTTACTTTGGACTTTTAATTTATGCGAGTTTGCAAAAACCTTGGTTGCTATAAGAGAATTATCTTCGCTCAATTTAAAGCGATTAACTTTCCGTATTTTAACGTAGTGCATTTTTTTCTATAGACCAAAACCTTATACTGGTTGGCGTGTTCTAACGGAGGGAGCAAAATGCTGGTATTAACAAGACGGGAGGGTGAGGCACTAGTGATTGATGGCGACATCAAGGTGACAATTCTTTCTGTTAAAGGAAGTCAAGTTAGAATCGGGATTGAAGCGCCGCAAAAGGTTCCAATTCACCGAGAAGAGTTATTAAATGGTAAAAAGCCTAACTCTGACACGTCGGAAAAAAATGCAGTTGCGAGCGATCAAAAAACGCCACTCTCTAGTTCAGAACCTACCTAATCGATGGATTATTCCAGCCAATTTTGTCGCTTCATAGTGATGTTCAGCATTTAATTTCAAGTGAATTACTTGCTTAAAAACTTTACGAAAAATCTTTGCTAAAAGGTTTACAAGCCTGCTTAGAGTAGGTATTATACGCACACATTTTGGAGACGTGGCCGAGAGGCTGAAGGCGCTCCCCTGCTAAGGGAGTATAGGGTTTGTAGCTCTATCGAGGGTTCGAATCCCTCCGTCTCCGCCATTACACTTAAAAGAACCCGTCCCAGACGGGTTTTTTTTGCCCAAAACCCCCGTGTTTACTGGCTTAGAGCCTTGTTCCTGATTTTTAACTATCTCATCTAGTTTCAACTGAAATCTATACATCTCACAAAAAAATGAGTATAAATTTGAGTATGAGTACAGGTGAGTACAAAAAATGTGAGTACAAGGTGCTAAACAATACCCAGGTCAAAAATTTTAAACCTCAAGAAAAGCTTTACCGAAAAACTGATTCTCATGGGTTGGTTTTGGAAATTAAGCCTAATGGCGTAAAAGCTTGGCGCTATCGTTGCCGAATTGGTGGCAAGGCAACAATGCTGTCACTTGGTGATTATCCTTCCGTTTCACTTGCGGAGGCTCGTCGAGCCCGTGATGATTTAAAAATTCAGATTAAATCAGGAATCGATCCTAGAATTAAATCAGAACCTGAGATTCCTGAAGAAGCAACCATTAAAACCTTTTCTGATATGTATCAGGAGTGGTATGAGCATAACTTTGAGTCTTGGAGTGAAGGTTATGCCAAAGATTTAGATGAACGTTGCCAGAATCATCTTTTGCCTTTTCTGCAAGAACGTAAGATTGCAGAGATCTCAGCGATGGATATGCTTGAAGTGTTTAAACGTATTGAAGCGCGCGGTACTTTAAATATGCTTAAAAAAGTTCGGGGCTATGCGAGCAGGGTGTTCAGGTATTCGGTTGGAATGGGAGTCTGTCCATTTGATCCAACCCGTGATTTACCGCCTAATTGAAGTTTCAAGAGATCAGGTTGAACAATCATTTTCCAGTCGGCTAAAAATAAGGATGTCGGTTGTCAGTCTCAATGAATTCGCAGATCAAATCAAAACAGTTCAAACTGAATTAATGGCTGGAAATTCCTATCACTTTAATTCTGCTATTAGTCAAAAGCAGCTAGAACAAGAAGAACAATTCAAACAACAACTTTTATCAAATCTGCAAAGTGGAAAAACTTACCTCAAAAGTGGTGGTATTGGATTAGAACAATTAGTTAAAGAATTACTATTGATTGAGGGATATGAAAAGGTAACCATTGAAGCGAAAAATGCGTAAGCGCCAATTTACCCACATCTAAAATTCCTGGATAAAATTCGTTATTCTTCTATGTGTTTTCAATCACAGGAGAATTTTGATGAGCAAACACGAACTTTGGGTGCAGCGCATTGCCGATTGGCAAGCCAGTGGCCTTTCACAACGGGCATTTTGCCAGCAGCAAGGCTTGGCGATTTCAACCTTTTATACTTGGCGACGTAGGCTTCGAAACTTAAGCCAAGCACCCATCAAAGAATCTTCTGCCTTTTTGCCGATGGTGATTCACGATCAGCCTGAACCGTGCTCAACCAGCATTGCAGTCAAGGCAAAAGGATTGGCATTTGAGTGTTCCGTGGTGCAACTAGCGCAATTGATCACCGAGTTGAATCGTCATGCTTAGACCAAGCCTTGATTCACTCGTCTTTGTCTATCGTGATCCGGTGGATATGCGTAAATCCATTAATGGACTGGCGGCCATTGTGGAAGCTGAGCTGGGACATTCTCCCATGAATGGTGCACTGTTTGTGTTTTGCAACCGTTCTCGCGACAAGGTCAAACTCCTCTACTGGGAGCGCAATGGCTTTGTGCTCTGGTACAAGCGATTAGAGAAACACAAGTTCAAATGGTTAGCGCCAGTCGTCGATCAAGAGGCGGTGTCGGTCACAGGCAAACAGCTCAATCAGTTACTCGATGGCTTGGATATTTTTCAACAACCGCATGAGTCACTTTTCTATGACAACGTGAGCTAATTCGGGTATCTTACCCGCCCATGAAAACACCTCTGACTGCTCACGATTTACCCGATGATATCGATGTCTTAAAAGCCTTGGTTTTGCAAAAAGACCAGCAAATCGACACCTTATCAACGGAAGTCAGTCGTCTGTCTGAATTAGTCATGTTCTTTAAGGTTCGTCAATTCTATAAAAGCAGTGAAAAACACCCCGATCAAGCGGAACTGTTTAATGAACCCGAAGTCGAGGACAATTCGTCTTTGAGAGCGTCGAGTGATGAATCCTCGAGTGACTCACCCAAAGCAAAATCCAACGCCGGTCGTAAACCCTTACCAAAGAATCTTCCCCGTCAACGCGTTGAACATTGCTTACCGGCCGGTGAGAAATGTGACTGTGGCTCAGAGTTCAAAGAGATCGGTGAAGAAGTCTCTGAGCAATTAGAAATTATTCCTGCCAAAATCATTGTTCGTCAGTTAGTGCGTAAAAAATACGCCTGCCCAGGGTGTGAGGGTTCGCTTAAGTTAGCGTCCATGCCCAAACAGCCGATTCCCAAAAGCATCGCCGGTCCTGGGTTACTTGCCTACATTGCCACCGCGAAATACCAAGATGGCGTACCGCTGTATCGTCAAGAAAAAGCCTTTGAACGTTTAGAGGTCGAACTGTCTCGCCAAACGATGGCCAACTGGATGATTAAGGGTGCCCAACTCTGCCAGCCTCTGTACAACCTGATGCAAGATTCTCTGCTGGACAGTGGCTATGTGCACATGGATGAAACGCGTGTGCAAGTGCTCAATGAGGTGGGGAAAACCGCAGAGAGCCACAGTTACATGTGGGTACGCAAGACGGGCGATCAAAAACACCCAGTGGTGTTATTCGACTATTCACCGGATCGCACCACACAAACCGCCATGAATTTATTGCCTGAGTTTAAAGGCTTCCTACAAACCGATGACTATGCGGGTTATCACAAAATCGGTGCAACGGAACAGATTACCCATCTAGGTTGTTGGGCCCATGCCCGACGCAAGTTTATGGATGCCAAAAAAGTACTGCCTAAGAATAAAACCGGCAAGGCGGACATGGCACTCAATCTCATTCAAAAGCTCTATCAAATTGAACAACACATCAAAGACCAACCACCAAATAAACGACTCGAGATCCGGCAAACCGAAAGCCTGCGGGTTTTAGAACAGCTCAAAACGTGGTTGGATAAAAGCCTCAACAGCACCGTGCCCAAAAGCAAACTCGGTGAGGCCTTGAGCTATCTGGCAAAAAACTGGGAAAAGCTTCAAATCTTCACCACGAATGGGCGATTGAATATCGACAACAACCCGGTTGAGAATGCCATTCGTCCCTTCGCGATTGGACGCAAGAACTGGCTCTTTAGCCAATCGGTAAAAGGTGCCAAAGCCAGTGCGATGCTGTACAGCTTGATTGAAACCGCCAAAGCCAACGGACTCGAACCCCAAGCCTATCTCACTCATCTTTTCCGAAACCTCCCCAACTGCGACACCCTCGAGCAGTTCGAAGCACTTCTGCCGTGGAACCACACCGCATCCTAGAAAACTAGGGTGTGGGTAAATTGCCGCTTACGTGGAAACAAAACTCTTAACTGATTGAGAATCGCAAAACCATGGGTATCAATGTCTCCCCAATAGAAAATAGGGAGATTTTTTAACCAGTTTTGATCTCGCCAAGCATCAAAACCATAACCTTGCCCAAAGAGTATCACGCTGTTTTCCTGTGATGGAAAACTTAGAAAATTGATTTCGTTCTCGGTGATAAAAACACGATCCACGCCTAATGCAGACCAATTAATACGATTCAGTTCGATAAAAGGGACTTGTAGATCTTTTAATCCACAAATTGATTGCATGCCTAAAAAACGCAGCCGTAACCGTTCAGGTTTGGATTTAAGTCCCCATCTACGCTCAAAGCCTTTCGCTTGAGCATCCAAAGGAGGACGCAATAGCAATAACCATTCATTTAACAAAGTATAATGCGCTTCGATAAACTTAGAATCTATATCAGACAAAGCAATTTCCCGCACAAAACAATTTGGCGCAGGGTGCTCGACCAACCACTGCAACACCTGAATCAATTTGTGCCAATGTGCATGCTCCTGCAATACTTTTGCGGTAGACTTCAAACACCATGAGAGCAAGGCCGGAAATCTTTGAATTAAGGCTTGGCATGCATTGCAATAGGTTGTTAATTCCTGATGTTTCTTTAAAAAACGCGCTAAATCGATCACGGTTGAAAATACCGCCGCTACAGGAAGTTCTTGTTTTCCCAAGGGCGTTTTCCGCGTTTGCCATTCCAGCTTGAAATCCGTCGGATTCAAGACAGCATAACTGGCTGCCCAGCTTTTAACACTTTGCCAATCATCCAGTATCGTTTGGTTATTCGGCGACTTGAGCGTGACCCTTAATGGAAACCTTTGCGCCTCATCCACCAAACCGCAAGACAAATAGAGTCGAGGCCATTTCTGCAACAAATCAGCTTTCAGCTGGGCTACGCTGATCATTCGCTGTTTACCACTCTAATTGTGGCTTGCAGTGCTTGGCGTTTGGCTTTCTCAGCCAAATGTTCATCAATGCTCAGGGTGCGTAATTGCGACTGATGTCCTTCGGGATTGCTGACGAAACCGACGTGCGAGACATAAGGCTCAATCACATGGATTTTTTGTTTTGGCGTAATCACCAACAATTGTAGATTTAACTGTTTAAACAACTCTAAGCCAAAACGTGCCGAATCGTCCGAACCGCGACCAAAGGCTTCATCGATCACCACAAAACGGAAAGAACGCGACTTAATTTCGCCTCACTCCAAACCAAATTGATACGCCAAACTCGCTGCCAAAACGGTGTACGCCAGTTTCTCCTTTTGCCCACCGGATTTTCCTGACGAGTCGGAATAGTGCTCAAATTCGCTCTCATCTTCACGCCAGCGTTCCGAGGCGGAAAACTGGAAAAAATAACGCACATCGGTCACTTTTCGAGTCCACTTTTTATCCAGTTCAGTTAAACCATCACGCCCTTGAAAACGATCCACCAAAGCTTTGACTTGCAAGAATTTGGCCTCGGCGTAAGGCGAGTCTTCGCTCGCCGTTAAACTCCCCTCAACGCAAGCATCCAAATCCTGATAAAAGGTTTTGATTTCTTGGTCGGGATTTTGCATCAACTCCAAACGGATAAAACGCCCCGAGTTATAGTCGATATCCGCCAAAGACAAATTGATTTTTTCAATGCGCTCACGAATCTCTTGCTGCGCTTTTTTCAAGCTAATTTTGAAATGCGACATCTGATTAATCGCATTCTGATTGAGCTGCGCTTTGAATTTCTGCTCAAAGCGCGGTAAATCGTCATCCTGCAACTGAGCAAGACGCTGGGCATATTCATTCAATCCGCTTAAATCGGCGCTAAGCTCAGCAGTTTCTTCTGGATAAGCATGGCGAAACTCGCTAATGGCCTTATTGATTTTGTCACGCAGGCGTTCAGCGCGTTTTCGTGCCGCATCCAGCGTCTCCTGAACCTTAAGACGCATTTCAGTCTGTTTGCCGTCAATATGCTCAACCTGCACCGCCAAAACCAACTGCCATTGTTGCTGCCATGATTGCAATAAGTTCTGCAAAGACTCAGTCAATCGCCCTTCTTTACGCTCGGATTCGATGCTCTGCAATGTCACATCTAAATCTTCTTCGCAGACCTCCAAATCACGACTGCGGCGACTCTCCTCACGCTTAGTCTCATCCAAATCGTCTTCTGTTTGCTGCATCACCTTCTGCAAACTTTCCAGCTGTTGTTGCAAGCTGCGCAATAGATCATGGGTGGTTTCCAGCTCGGTTTTTTCCGCTTGCCAAGAGTCGATCTGCCGCGCCCAACGTTGCCAGTCCAAATCGGCATAATCTTGATAAACGCTCAGTTTATTGGCGCTTTCTATTTGTCCATTTAAGGCCTCCAAGCGATGCTGATAAGTATTCACTTGCGTTTGCAATGTTTCGATTGCACTCAACAATTGTTCTGCCTGTTTTTCCAATGAGGCTATTTTCTGCTGATTACTCCAACCGAGCACAAAGAAACGCCGGTCGTTCAGTGCGCGGCGGTCGTCTTTTTCATGACGTTGATCGCCGGACTTCACCTGTCCTTTCAGCGTGACCGCTTGCTTTTCACGGCGAAAGGTCGATAAATCTTCACAACAAGCGTAATCGAAACGACGAATCAGCTGCGCCAACACCCAAGGGTAAAATTCGGAGTCGGTTTTGATTTCCAATTTGCGCACTAAAGAATGGGGATGAGAATCCATCAGGCCGGGTGGATTTTTAAGTTCTTCCTGCACACGATAATAAACCAGACGCCCTTGCAAGCGAGTACGTTCCACCCATTCCGACACCTTGGAATAAAGCGGTTCAGGTACCAATAAAGATAATGCAAAATTGTGCAAAATGCGTTCAATCGGCCCTTCCCAAACTTGCTCTTCTTCTCGCACTTGCAATAACTCACCGATAAACGGCAACTCGCTTTCTTTAGCGCCTAGGGCTTCGCATAAACTGCGGCGGATTTGTATTTGACGCTCGTCGATATTGTTTTGCCGTTGCTTTAATGAGCTTAACTCTTGATCTAAGGCTTTTAACTGCTCATTCTGGTCGCGTGCTTGAAAGTTCAATTCTTGCTGCGTATTTTGAACCTCGCCCTGCTCCGCGCGCAAAACTTGCAAAGATTCTGAAATCTCGTCCTGACGTTGCAAAAACTCCGCTTCGTTAGCCACCTTGGCTAAAGACAAACTGGCAAGCAGTTGCTGATAAGTCTGATCTTTTTGCAAACACTTCGACTTTTCTCTTTCCGCTTCGGCAAGCTGCTGCGTCAGTTTGGTTAAGCGATCACCGCCCGCACCGAAAATCGCCTGCTGTAACTCCTCGCGTTGCAATTGCTGTAAACGCTTCTGTTCGCTTAAGGAATCTATTTGCCGCTTAAGTTTTTCTAATTGATTACGTAAATTTTCTTGCCGCTTTTGCAACAAAACCTGTTTTTGCATTGCAAAAAAGCCGGTTAAAGCCTCGCGTGCGGCTTCCTGTTCGGCAATTTGCATTTGCACGGCTTGATGGTTTCGACCGTCTTCCACCATCGGAGCTAAAGATTCGATTTGACGCTTGGCTTTTAACACCAATTCATGCGCTCGATTCAGATCATCAAAATGGGCAATCAACGCTTCAACCTGTGCCTGGCCCTCCCCTTGCTCCAGCATGTGTTCGCGCACAAAATCGGTCAAATTTCCGACCTGTTTCATCGACACAGTTTGATGAAACAGCTCCAAGGCTTGGTCGTTGTGCAAGCCAAAACGACGTCGAAAAGCGCCTGCGTAAGGCGCATACTGATCGAAAACTTCGGTGTTTTCTAACTCCCGCAAACGCTTGCGCAGCTGACGAATATCACTGCCAAAATCAGAAAAATGCTCGACAATATTCAAGTCTCTATCCGCCGTCACATAGAGCTTGGCAGGTTGATTTTGACCCTCTTTCAACCAAAAGACCTGAGCAAGGGTCACCCATTGATCAAACCCTTCGTTATAAAACACGCCCAGAATCACCGAATAGGCATTGTGATCTCGCAACGCCTCCTGCTTGGCACCGTTTTCGGAGCGCGTCGAACGGTAGTAGCCCATGACATAAGAGCGCAAATTTCGCTCCTTCGCCTCAGCGCCTGCCGCTTTGTTATAGGCAATGCGATGGGCGGGAACCAATAGAGTGGTCACCGCATCGACTAACGTCGATTTACCCGAGCCAATATCACCAGTGAGCAGGGTATTTTGTCCATTTAACACCAGGGTCCAGACCTTTTTATCGAAGGTTCCCCAGTTATAGACCTCCAGCCGCTGCAAACGAAACCCCGCTAACTGATTGTCATCGGCAAAATCCAATAAACCATTTTCCATCATACGGATTCCTCCGTCCCAGAATCCAACAGTTCACCACCCTGCGCATAATCACGATAGGCCTGCAAACGCATTTCAAACTCCCCTAGCCACTGCGCATCAATAAACGCAATCAGAATACGCCGCACTTCATATTGCGCTTCCTGCTTTTCAACGGTCGTTTTTAATTTTTTCAAAAAACCCATTTCAACGGCTTTTTGCACCTGCACGGCGATTTGATCGCGCCATTTCACTTCATTGGTGCCACTGGGTAAATAGGCCTGCATGAGTTCAACCATTTCGTCAAATCGTAAGACCAAACGCCCCTCGCCGGACTGCGCATCAAACAACAATAACTGCTTGCGTAACAATGCCAGCAATACACTCAAGGCATAACTCAAAGGTCGGCGCGAAACCAGTTTAGGCAAGGCATTTTCCTCTTCACCTGCACTCTCAGTTTCACGGGTTTTCAACCACGCAAAGCCTTCGTCTTCAAAAATCACCAGCGCCAAACCCAGCACCTGGATATATTCTTTGACCTGACTTTGCCTTTTGAGCAAACTTTGCCACAAAGCTTCCTGCTCGTCGCGATACACGATTCCTTTCAACAAATGAATCAACACTCTCGATAATTCATCGGATGCATTATCGGCTTCTAGTGAAAACGCCTCTAACATTCAGCCACCCCAATCCATCATTTACTAACGGGTAAAAATCATATTCGGCACCCAAGCTTGGTGCGCTTTGCCGCTAAGATCCTGCCAATGCAGCAACAGAGGATGCACATCATCCAGCAAGGCTTGCCAAGGCGCATCCGCATCATTTTGACTGGCAATCGACAAATAACCGACCAGCTCTGCTACACCCAACTGCAAAGGAAAGGCCGACAAAACCTCCTGCAAATTGACTTGACGCCTGGACTGTAATAACTGGCTAATGTGTTCTTTTAACACCAGCTCATCCACAAAGACCTCTTCAAATAGCGCCGACACATCCACTGCTTGCCCAGAATCTGCTTCCACTTGAACACTAAGATCCTGCTGTAAAGGCGGACGAAACAAGCTGCGTTCCATCGGAAAGCTCAAATCAAACTTCGGCAGCTCCAGCTGCATAAAGGCAGCGAAAGGTTTCGGTAAATTCAAGCTTTCCGGAATCTCACCTTTTAAATCCACCGCCTGATGCAATACGCTATCCAATTGCTGCAATAACCGCTTATTTTCCATCCAAGCCTGTTTGTCAAGAAACTGACGCAATTGCGATGACAGTTTTTGCACCATACGTTGCGTCTGTTCGCCGGCTTGCAGCCAGTCGTAATGCACCTTTTGCAAACGTTTATCCGGCTCCAACTGCATCACCGGCTGGAGCGCAAACACCTTGGCCAACAAGGCTTCCAGCTCCTGCTGGCTTTGTGAGGACATCAAAAAGCGCCAGAATGCTTGGAAACTTTTACCTTGATCCGAGTCCGCCAACACGTCCTGTTCCGCAAAAATCTGTTCCAATAAGGTTCCCTTAGAACCTTCCCAGGTCGCAATCGTTTCACGTACAGACAGATCAAGATCACGAAAATTCTGCTCTAACTGGCGAAAATCCCCCAATAATTCACGCGCCACTCGATCAAACTGCATAAAGCGTTCTTTAACACCACTGTCGTCCATCACCGCCCAATCGCCTTTTTCGATCACGGCTATTTGAGCATCCAGCTCCGCGCGTTGTTTTTTAAGCTCCGCTATGCGATTTTCGGCGGATTCTTCTGTCCCTGAGGCAATTTGTTTTAGCAGATCAAACAAGGTTAGCAAGCGTGATTCAGTGCCAATAAATGATTTATTTTGCAAACTCTGCAACCACGCAATCGCCTTTTCGGTAGCAGGTGTTAAATCATAAGCAGCCTCTTCGGCCTCAAGGGGATAGAACTTACGCAACCAACCTTTATCGTTCTGCGCCCAGTCTTCTAGATACGCATAAGCGGACTTGGGAAAAGCGTCCTCATCCTCCACTTCCTGCCTCAGTTGATAGAGAAAATCTTCCAGTTTGAGTATCAACTCCGACTGCAATAGACTGCGTACATTCGGTTCGATAAACACCCTATGCAAAAAACTCATTACCAAAGGCGCCTGCTCAGCACACAATAACCGCCAAGCCGGATGCGTTTTGCGTAATTGACTTAAATGAAAATAATCCAATCTGCTTCTCTTTTTGCTGAACTGCGTAAAGTCCGCAAGCCCTTAAAAATCTAGCACCGCCATCTGTTCTTGCACTTGGTCATGGGCAATGAGTTTGTAGACCCACGCTTTAGCGCCATGTTTCAACGCATGTTCAGAAGCCTGTTGACACCATTTTTCAGCTGCCTCTTTTTTAGCCAACACGATAGCGTCGGTCATTTCATTACGCGCCTTGGTTTCAACCATCAAAATGCGATCTTCAAACTCGGCGACAAAATCCGGTAGGTATTCTCGGTGCTCCACACCGTCTTTATAAAAATCTGAAACTGACGAGAAACCGGCTTAAACCATTTAATCGCTTGGCGCTCCAACATCTTGGCAAAGGTGCGCTCGGTATCCGAATCAAACTTCTGCACCGGATACTAACACTTGCTAAAGCCGCCAAACAACATCGACTTTATTTTGCTCTTATCGGCGACCGTGTCATACAGGTTATGAATTTGCTTACCATCAAAACTAAAGGTAAGCTGCTTTAATGGCATAAACCCGGCGGTAATTTTCACCTCATAACCCGTCGCTTTTTGCCAAAAATGCTCGGCCATCTGAGCATGGATATTGGCGGCAATTTGCTTGGCAAAGCCAAAGAAAATATTGTGCAATTCATCCTCACTAAAGGACTTGGCCTCTTTGAAATAACGCACCACTTGCCCGACTAAATCATAAATCAATTCGCCATGCTCGTCGTAAGAAATATCATCAAAATCGACGAGATGCTCGATGACATAATCCTCTAAGCGCGCGTATTTTCTCGTTTGTTCCGCAGCCAGCGTACTTTGCTGATTGGTCTGCAAACTTTGCAAGACCAAATCCCAATTACTTGGGTTCAAATTCAACCCACTCAAATCCACCGAAAACGGCTGATAGCCATAGGTCACTTCGCCAATCGGTTGCACCAAAATACGCGGAATATCAATCGTCTGCGCAATCAAAAATTGTGTGGTTTTGGCGATCACCTCTTCGAGTTGAAGATACTCTTCGTCTTGCAATAAAGATTGTTGTTTGTTCTGCAACTGCTCAGATACTGCCTGATACACCTGCTGTTGAATGTCAGCACGACTCAGTGCCTGGGTGGTCGGTGCCAATTGCGGTTGATGCTGATAGGTCTGCAAGACTTGTAACGCCACCTGCGCTACTTGTCTTTCGGTTTCGCCATTAAAAATGGGGGTAGATTCTTCTACTTTTGGATGAGGCGAATAGGTTTCACCGCGTGCGCTTTGTAAATACTGCCCGCTTATCAGCCCGTCCAGATTAGACGACACCTGTACAAAGCAGCCGCTTTGCTGAGCAATTCCTGCGTATCCAAATCCACTCTTGCAGTGATACACGGCAAACTGGTCGTAGCCTTCACCTCCCCATTTCTATCCATTCAAATACAGATCGACCATCGTCTTAAGGGTAAACATTTGCTGCGTTATTTCAGCCTCTAGTCGGTTACGCTCAAGCTCCGCTTTCTCCTCCTCAGCTTCAATAAAGAGTTGCGGATCGGCTCCATTTTCTTTGATGGACTTAAACTCATGCAACTTCAGCCAAACGCATATCGGAATAGGTACCAAGCTTGACTTGCCTCGTCAACCCACCTTGATTTTTATAAAAATAATAAAAAAGCGCCCTCTCGACGTCCGCATTACTCTCAAGCTGGCATTTTCCCTAACATCCTTCAGCATCTCGCCCAGATTGATTTTTTTCAATCACAGGAACGCTATGGGGTTTTGTGTTAGTATTTGCAACCAAATAAAGCCGCCTCCCTTTGCAAAAGGTAACCGCATAATGCTCGGTGTATGACAACAAACCTGTTAGACCAAAATATCTAAAAACGCAGACGTAAAATGCGTATTTGGTGGAATTAACCATCCCCCTAAAATTTTCAAAAAAATACTATATTCAACTACTTACATTAAACTTTACAGCGCACTCAATGACAAAAAATCTCCAGCACACTCCAATGATGCAGCAATTCTTAGCCATCAAAGCCGAGCATCCTAATCACCTATTGTTTTATCGTATGGGCGATTTTTATGAATTGTTTTATGAGGATGCGCAAAATGCGGCTGAGTTACTCAACATTACGCTGACCGCACGGGGTAAATCTGGTGGCGCGCCGATTCCAATGGCTGGAATCCCGCATCATGCGGCAGAAGGCTATCTGGCTAAACTGGTTAAGCTCGGCAAATCGGTGGCCATTTGCGAACAAATTGGAGACCCTGCAACCTCAAAAGGCCCGGTCGAACGCAAAGTCGTACGCATTATCACACCCGGAACCTTGGTCGAAGATACCCTGCTAGAGGAAAAAAGTGAAAATTTGTTATGCGCCATTTGCGAAGAGCAAAAGCAAATTGGTCTAAGCTATTTAGATGTAACCAGTGGGCGTTTTGAGACGACGCAAATCGATAATCTTGAACAGCTTCTCGCCGAATTAGAGCGGATTAAACCAGCAGAAATCATCTTAGCGCAAGCGACCGATTTCAGTGCTGCACTCAGCCAACAGCTGACAAAAAAATCGTCTGTCCAGCAATATCCAGCATGGCATTTTGACAGTGATACTTGCCGCCAAAACCTATGCCGCCATTTTGCAACTAAAGATTTGGTGGCGTTCGGTTGCGAGCGTGCTCCCGCCTCGATCGCCGCCAGTGGCGCCATTTTGCATTACGCACAAGCGATGCTCCAAAAAAACATCAGCCATATTCGCAGTTTGCATACCTACCAAATCAGCGACAGTCTTGTATTGGATGCTGTCAGCCGTCGTAATCTGGAAATCGACAGCAACTTACAAGGCGGCAGCACACACACCTTAGCCGCACTGCTTGACCAAACCGTTACCGCGATGGGCAGCCGCCTACTCAAACGTTGGCTAAACCAACCTTTGAGCGATCAAAAAATTTTACTCGCACGACAAGACGCGATTGCCGATTTATTAGAGCAAGCGCATCTAACACCACTGCGCAGCGAACTAAAAAACATCGGCGACTTGGAACGCATTCTCGGGCGCGTTGCGCTTGGCTCAGCGCGACCTCGAGACTTATTGCAACTTGGACGCTCTCTCAATGCACTGCCATCGTTGCAAAATACACTGCAACACCACGCAGCGCATCGTTTAAAACAGTTGAGCGCAAAAATCAGTCAATTTCCAGAAATGGCTGACCGTTTGGATAAAGCGATTGTCGATAATCCGCCGGTACTCATGCGCGATGGCGGTGTGATTGCTGACGGATTTGATGCCGAGTTAGACGAGTTGCGCGGGCTAAAACAAAATGCAGGGCAATATCTGCTCGACATGGAAGAACGTGAAAAACGTAAAACCGGCATCAATACCTTAAAAATCGGTTACAACCGAGTTCATGGTTACTACCTTGAAGTCAGCAAACTGCAAAGTGAACAGGTTCCTGCCGAATATGTCCGGCGCCAAACCTTAAAAGGACAAGAACGTTACATCACGCCGGAGCTTAAAACCTTTGAAGATAAAATACTCAGCGCCAACGAAAAAGCGTTAGCACGCGAAAAGGCGCTGTACCAACAACTGCTTGACGAACTTAACCAAGATTTAGCGCCATTACAACAAGCGGCGCAAGGCTTAGCGGAGTTAGATTTACTGGCGAATCTTGCCGAACAAGCCGTACGCTTAGATTTATCCCGTCCAAGATTGACGAGCAAACCGGGGATTGAAATCGAACAAGGTCGCCACCTCACGGTAGAAGCGATGTGCCAAGATCCGTTTATCGCCAACGATTGTAAATTTAGTAGCAAACGGCGCTTGCAGATTATCACCGGCCCGAACATGGGGGGAAAATCGACCTTTATGCGACAAACCGCGTTAATCGTATTGCTGGCTTATATTGGCAGTTATGTACCGGCGCGTTCTGCCGTAATCGGCCCAGTAGACCGCATTTTTACCCGTATCGGCGCATCTGATGATTTGACCTCTGGGCGTTCGACTTTTATGGTGGAAATGACCGAAACGGCGAATATCCTGCACCATGCAACAGAGCATTCACTGATTCTAATGGACGAAGTCGGACGCGGCACGTCGACTTTTGACGGCTTGGCATTGGCATGGGCAATCGCCGAAGAAATGGCACAAAAAATCAAAGGAATGTGTTTATTTGCAACCCATTATTTTGAACTAACCGCACTTGCAAACGAACACGCTAACACCGTCAATATTCATTTGGATGCGATGGAGCATCAAGATAAGATTGTGTTTTTACATCAAGTTCAAGAAGGTCCTGCGTCACAAAGCTATGGCCTACAAGTAGCCGCCTTGGCTGGCGTGCCACAAACGGTTATCCATCGCGCCAAAGAACATCTCCATGACTTAGAAAACCAAAGCGTGGCCAATCGTGTTGCCAAAAGCAGCGATGAAGTGCAACAATTCGACCTTTTCCAAATGCCCGACCCTCGCTTAGAAAAACTTGGGGAGGCAGTCAAAGCAACCGACATTGACAATTTAACGCCACGCCAAGCACTTGAAAAACTGTATTTTCTCAAAGAATTGCTAACCTAAAGGAAACTGCGATGAACGAAGCATTTATTGCCGACATCAATAGTGAAAACTTTTCAACTCTCGTTGTTGACGCCTCTATCCGCTTACCAGTGGTTCTAATTTTTTGGCACCCTGAGCACGCCGAATCAGTGCAAAATGTCGAAATTTGGGAAGCATTGGCAGAAAAATACCCTGGCAAATTCATCCTTGGCAAACTGCAGATTGAAGAGCAAATCATGCTCAGCACACAGTTTGCCGTGGACGAATCCAAACTGCCTTACGCCAAGCTGATAAAAAACGGTACCGCCTATGGGATTCTCAATGAGACCATGACCGAAGAGGTGTGCGAAAGCTTTATGCGCCCACATCTTGAAGAGAGTGAGACCGACCGCTTACGCATACAAGCGAAACAGTTCGCGGCGCAAGGGGACACAATCGGCGCTTTTGACTGCCTGAAACAAGCCAATCAACTCGAACCAGAAAACTACAACATTCTGTTTGATATGATCGACTTCTACCTCAAAACCGGCCAGACCGACGCGGCACGGGAAATCTTCAACGGCCTAGGCGAAAACGTGCAAAAATCAGCCCAAGGCAAACAAGCAGAAGCGATATTCTATTTTTCAGAATTAGCGAATGATGGGCCGGATATTCAAACCGTACAACACATTTTGCAGCAACAAGGGGTACAATCGGCACAGGGACTGGAAGCACTGTTTCAATTGTCATCCATTTTGATTCTGCATGGCCAAGAAGAATCCGGTGCAGAAGCTTTGTTAAAAATTTTGCAAATTTCACAGCAACAACCAAACGACACCAAATCTAAAGCGCAAGCCTCTTTTCTAAAGCTATTAGCGATTATCGAAATTAAAGCGCCGCAAAAAGTCCCGGGGCTTCGTCGTCAGATGCAAAATCTGCTGTTCTAAAGCACAAAAGGAAAACGCATGGATTTAAGCAAAGTACTTGGATTAGGCATCGCCGGAAACTTTGCCGGCCACCTTGAACAAGCTGGCGAAACACCGGATTTTGTTCATGTCAAAACCGACAGTGCTTCAGCACCGAAAGGAATTTTTCCATTTTATGTGCCGCATTCAACCGGGCGCTTGGGAATCTATCCTTTTAGTGACACACAGATTATTCTACCGGCCGATTTAGGGGATAACGCCCATTTACAAGCCGAACCAGAAATATGTGTCCTATTTGCCGTCACCTATCAGTTTGGCAAAATTGTCAGCTTGCAGCCACAAGCATTTAGCGCTTTTAACGACTGCTCAATTCGCCGGCCTAATGCGCGTAAAATCAGCGACAAAAAAAACTGGGGCGCACACTCCAAAGGGTTGAGTCAACAGTTCATCAAACTCAACAACCTTGACCAAGGTGGCGTATTGGACGATTATCGCATAGCCTCTTTTTTAAAACGTGATGGCACGATACACACGTATGGGATTGACAGCGCCGTCGCCAGTTACTGCTACTTTCATCAGCAACTACTCGACTGGATGAAAGATAAATTTAATCATCAAGCGAACTTTGGACCTTTAGAAAATCTTAATCAAATTATTCATGCCGCTGGTTTTCCAAGACAATTTTTAGTTTCACTGGGGGCAACTCAATACAGCGAATTTGCCCAACAACATTTTTTACAAGCCGGTGATGAATATCTGCAATTTGTCTATCATGCAACAGATTACTCTGCCAGCCAAATCCAAGAACTGGCCAAAACCGATGTCCAGCGCCTTGACAATGCCTCTTTGCTTCGCCAACACATAGTGAACCCTTTATGAAATCAGAACACGATATTCACCAACAGCTTGAGCACTGGCTTGAGCAGGTGGTCATCGGCTTAAACTTATGCCCGTTTGCCAAACACCCATGGCAAAAAGGACAAGTGCATATAGCAATCAGCCGAGCAACCAACGATGCTGACTTATTAACCGATTTAGCCACTGAAATTACTGACTTATTAGCGCGCCCTGCCGCAGAACGCGATACCACCATCATCGCCGTGACTGATTATTTACAGACATTTGAAGACTACAATCAGTTTCTCGATTGGGTAGATGCTTTATTGGCACAACAAAACTGGCAAGGCGCAGTGCAAATTGCGAGCTTTCATCCACATTATCAATTTGCCGACACCGCTGCAGACGATGCAGAAAACCTGACGAATCGTGCGCCCTATCCGTTGCTCCATATTTTGCGTGAAGCCAGTTTGGAAAAGGCTTTACAGCATTATCCGGAAGACCCTGAAACGATTTTTGCCAACAACATCGACACGGTGCAAAACTTAACCGATGAACAGAAACGATCTCTGTTTCCGCATCTTTTCTCGTCTAATTAAAAACTTAATAATCCGCCAAAAAATCAAATTTTTGGCGCTGTTGCGCAACCTCATCCAAATCAATGATGACTTGCGCAATCGACTCATTCGCCAGTTTCGTTATCACCACCCCATCGGGATTTATCACCATCGAGCCGCCAGCGTAATGCAGCCCATTGCCATCCTCGCCGATTCGGTTAACCCCAATCACAAAACATTGATTCTCAATCGCTCGGGCTTGTAATAATGCCGACCAATGCGCTTGGCGCTCTTGCGGCCAATTAGCCAGCACCACCATCATCTCTATCTGTTGTGCAGGCGCTCGAAATAATTCCGGAAAACGTAAGTCATAACAGACAAACAGTGCGGTTTTTACTCCGGCAACCTCAACGATGCCGGCCTGCTTTCCAGCCTGATAGACCTCTTGCTCTCCTGCATAGGTAAAACAGCGCTGCTTTTGATAACGCAACAAAATCTGGCCATATGGATTGACGGCCAAAGCGTTATTCTGGAATGCTGTATCATGCTTTTCAGCCACGCCAGCAATAATTGACTCGTTGCGCTGCACAGCTAAATCCTGCAAAAATGAAACGACCGAATATGACTCGACAAATTGCTGCGGCTGCATTGAAAAACCGCTAGCAAACATCTCTGGCAGAATTAATAAATCGCAGGTCGGAATTGATGCCAGCTGGTTTTGCAAGCGCTGGCAACTGAGCTTTGGCGCTTGCCAATCAGGCGAAAACTGGCAAAGTGTTATGCAAATTTTAGACATTTCGTAACTCAACATTCGTGGACATTTACTTATAACGGATGGCGTTGCTGAGCATTCCAGCGCCACGCGAAAACCAAAGTGAATGTATTCACTTCTTCTTAGCATAAAACCACCGCTAAAAATCAACAACACAATCAGCTAGGTTTTCTGCATATTTTTTTAACGCCCTAGTGAAGGCAAGCTAAATTCTTCTTTATATGGGGCTAAGTTGCCAACAGAACTTGTGTAAAATCAAAAGTTAATTGATAGCAATTCCTATTCATTTATCCTATAAAATCGAGCGGTTTAGAACGCCTCTGAAATCGTCTCTATGCTAAGCTGATAAAACTAAATTATTCAATCAACCCTTGGGGATTCAACAGTGAAAGGTATCGTTTTTTCAGAATTTATCGAATTGGTTGAAGATAAGTTCGGCCTAGAAATGGCTGATAACATCATCGAGGAATCAAATCTTCCTTCTCAGGGCGCCTACACCCAAGTCGGCACCTATGATCATACCGAATTAATTACCTTAGTCGGCAAACTCAGTGAACACAGTGGCATTGCTGTGGAAGATTTAGTCACACTTTTTGGGGAACACCTGCTGCAACGATTTTTAGCACTTTATCCACAGTTTTTTGAAAACGTGAATAACTGTTTTGATTTTCTGGATACCATTGAAAACAAAGTGCATATTGAGGTCAAAAAGCTCTATCCAGAAGCAGAATTACCCTCTTTTGATAGTCAACAAAGTGGACAAAGTATGCAGCTTATTTATCGCTCTAACCGTCCTTTCTCGGCACTCGCCTACGGTTTAATTCGCGGCAGCGCAAGCTATTTCAAGGAAAACATCGACATTGAAATGGAGGATCGTTCCAGCGATCATAAAAGCTTTGTGGTTTTTACCCTAACAAAGAAAGAAGACCATGCCTAAGGGGGCTCAATGAGTGCGCCATCGCCAGAACACCTTGCCGAGCTAGAAAAGTCACTGGCACAACTCGAGCGCCGTTTTGAGCGTGAAAAGCGCGCACGTAAAGAAGCCGAGCGTCTCTTAGAATCGAAGTCACTCGAACTGTATCAAAGCAATCAATCCCTTCAAGCGTTGAGCCAATCACTGGAAAAACAAGTCATTAAACGCACGAAAGAATTGGAAGCAGAAAAAAACAACGCGATATATCTAAGTCAAATCAAATCGAAATTTGTCGCAACGATGAGCCATGAAATCCGCACCCCTTTAAATGGCATTATTAGCGTTTTAGACTTGCTGAAAGTAGACAATGGCGATGATAAAACCCAACTTCTAAGCATTGCACAACACTCTTCTAAAACACTGCTCAATATTATCAATGACATTCTCGACTTCTCAAAAATCGAGGCTGGCCAGATGCGGATTGAAACAATCACTTTTGACCTGCGCAAATTACTACACCAAATCCATTTAAGCTTTATGCGCCGCGCGCACCTCAAAAATATTGAAATTAATCTGCATATCGACAAAGAAGTACCGCAATACGTGCACAGTGACCCAACGCGCATTACGCAGATTCTCAACAATTACCTCAGCAACGGCATTAAGTTTACTGAATTCGGTAGTGTGCAATTGAATGTCATGCAACAAGCGCAGTGGATTAACTTCTCCGTATGTGACAGCGGCGTAGGAATACCACAGGAGAAACTCGACTTACTGTTTAAAGATTTCTCACAAGTCGATACCTCAACCACCCGAAAGTATGGCGGCACAGGATTGGGATTAGTCATTACTAAGCGGATTGTTGAAATCATGAACGGTAAAGTTCATGTCAGTAGTAAACTGGGTAGCGGCTCTTGTTTCAGTGCGATTTTACCGCTGCAAAGCGCCGATTATTTCGAAGGCGATGAATACGATTATTCACGCACCACACAGGTTCTAAATGAACACTTTAATGACGCCTTAAATCTACAAGAGGAAGGTCACAGCGAGGTATTGAAATCTGATAAAGCAAAAAGCAAGGGGCATATTTTGCTGGTCGATGACAATGCGGTCAACCGTCTGGTGGGTGAAAAAACGCTTCACGCCTTAGAGTTTGAAGTGACCCTTTCGCCAAGTGGCTTTGACGCGATTGACAAATTATCTGTCATGCACGATTACGATTTAGTGCTGATGGACTGCCAAATGCCGGAGATGTCAGGTTACGATGCCACGCGCATTCTACGCAGTAAAAATTTGCATTTACCGATTTTGGCGCTAACCGCGAACAGCTCTGAAGAAGACCGTAGCATGGCCTTTCAGGCAGGCATGGATGATTTCATCTGCAAACCTTTTTCAATTGACACGATAAAAAGTATTTTGCAGAAATTTCTACCGCACTCTTGATAAAAAAGCGGCGCTGAAACTGGGTTTCAGCGCCGCTTTATCTTAGAGATAGGCAGAATAAGTCTCAATTAACTTCAACGAGAAGTAATCCTTGCAAGCCTCTCCCTTAGGGACTTTGAGCAATTCAACTGCACTGTGTTGCGTGTCCAGTCAAATTGTTCTGTGCTTGAAGGCATTTGGAATTATTCTGTGTCTCCCTTAACCTTAAATATGTGTTGATCACATTACTTCGGCTAACAAACTGTTCATTCGTTTAATAAACACGCCTGGCTCAGCCAACGGTTCACCGTCAGCAAGTTGAGCTTGCTCTAACAAGAACAATGCCCATTGTTGCAACTTATCGGCATCTTCCATCTGTTCAAGCTTTTTCACAAGCACGTGTTCTGGATTAAGTTCCAGTACCGGTGGCTGCTTAGGCAGCGATTGCCCCATCTGCTCCATCATACGCGCCATATGGGAAGAAATCCCTCCCTCAGCCGTCACCACACAGGCCGGAGAATCTGTTAAGCGATGCGTAATGCGAACATCAGAAACGGCATCCGCCAACGCATTCTTAACTTTTTCCGTCAAGGCTTCACGCGCTTGTTTGTCTTCTTCAGACAGGGTTTCAGCTTCGTCTTCCGCCAGCTCTTTTAAATCAGCCGCGGTAATCGATTTAAGCTTCTTGCCCTCAAACTCATCAAGGTGGCTAACCAACCATTCATCAATACGGTCAGACAACAATAAAACCTCAATACCTTTTTTGCGGAACACTTCAAGATGCGGTGATCCTTTTGCGGCTGCGTGGCTATCGGCAACGATGTAGTAAATCGCCTCTTGCTCGTCTTTACAGCGATCAAGGTATTTTTGTAAAGAGACGGTTTGTTCCGCATCACCGGTGTGTGTTGTAGCAAAACGCAGCAACTTAGCGATTTTCTCTTTATTGGCAAAGTCCTCGACCAAACCTTCTTTTAAGACATTACCAAACTGTTTCCAGAAGCCTAGATAACGGCTTTGATCGTCTTCTTTGGCGATTTTAGCCAACTCATCCAGCACTCGTTTAACCGATGCTGAACGAATCTTATCAACCACTTTATTGCTCTGTAGAATCTCACGCGATACGTTTAACGGCAAATCCGCAGAATCAATCACCCCTCGAACAAAGCGCAGATAAGCGGGCATTAAATGTTCAGCATCATCCATAATGAAGACACGCTTCACATAGAGTTTTAAACCGTAACGGCGATCACGATCGTACAAATCAAAAGGCGCTTTTTCAGGGATATACAACAGCGAGGTGTACTCTAAAGTCCCCTCTACGCGGTTATGAATTTGTGTTAAAGGCGCGTTAAAATCATGAGAAATCGTCTGATAGAAGTTACTGTAATCTTCTTCTGAAATTTCTGATTTTGGCTGAGTCCACAATGCTGTCGCTTTGTTAACCTGCTCAAATTCAGCGGTTTCTTTCTCTACTTTTGCTTCTTCATCCCATTCTGTTTTGAGCATTTTGATTGGGAAATTAATGTGATCAGAATAAGTTGAAATGATATTTTTCAAACGGAAACGGTCAAGAAACTCGTTCATATCTTCTTTGATATGCAACGTAATCGAGGTTCCTTTGCTGGCTTTTTCAACGGTTTCCAAGGTAAATTCGCCTTCGCCTTTCGAAACCCAGCGCGTTCCGTCCGCAAGCTCTGCACCAGCTTTACGGGTCTCTAACACCACTTCATCGGCAACAATAAAGGATGAATAGAAACCGACGCCAAATTGACCAATCAAATTCGAGTCTTTTGCTTGATCACCGCTTAGGTTCTCAAGGAATTTTTTCGTGCCCGAATTAGCAATCGTACCAATATTGGCAATGACTTCATCACGTGTCATACCAATACCGTTATCGCTAATCGTAATGGTGCGCGCATCCTTATCAAAGCTCACCTGAATAGCTAACTCGGATTCTCCCTCATTCAGTGCGTCGTTCGACACAGCTTCAAAGCGTAATTTATCTAACGCGTCTGAGGCATTGGACACCAATTCACGTAAAAAGATCTCTTTGTTTGAGTATAGCGCGTGAATCATCAGCTTCAATAATTGATTCACTTCTGTCTGAAAAGCATGAGTTTCAGTATGGCTCATTCAATTTTCTCCATTCGTATTAGGGAAAGTTCATAAGGGGTAAACTGCTTAAAGATATGGAGACAGGCCAGATGATTTTCAAGGGCTAAAACAAAAAAAGCGCAGATTCAATTCAATGAATACTGCGCTGATGAACGGTGATTACCATTTTTGGGAAATGGCTTCGCCCACAATCCTAAAATTTTTTATATCGAGCGGAGTCCGATTACTCCGCCATGCTGACCTCTTTATTTTTCGCAACCGCCGTCAATGCCGCTGTAATATGATCAGGAGCAGACATAATACTCATAAAACTCCCATCACCGGTCATCGACAAACTTGGCCAGTTAATCGCGATACGGAATTTACCATTCAGCGCCATGACCTCATCACCGGATACCAAAATTTCATACGGGAAATGCGCGTTATGAGACGTCTCCTTTTTCAATTTTTGTGCAATGTTGCCGTCCGCCGCATCTTTATACTTCAGGGCTACGCCAAAGACAGTCATCTCTTTACCAGGAATATCGATACGATACACTTTTTGCGCACCACCACGGTTTGCGGCTAAACCGACCTCAACAGCTTTGACCGCTTCTGCGTATGAGCCATATTCAGCCAACTCGTCTTCATCATCAAAATAAGGCATTGCAAACATATAGTGATATTCACGTAAATCGTCCGCTTCTATGCCTTTTTTAGCACCAAACTGCTTAATATTCCCTAAGGCTTTTTCCATTGCGGTCTGCACACCGGTAATATCACCTTTCATCCGATACGCATTAAAATGATATTCGGGATTAGTGTAACTCACCTGTACGGTTCCAGCATCGCTGGTCACAGCGACACGTTGCATGGCACCAAAGCCACCATTTTTTGAATTGCCCGCCAAAGACTTCAATGCATCATTCGTAACGACAATGACATTGGTGCCATCGATTGGTGAGTACTTACCTACCACTTCAAAACCAGCAGAAGATAACGCTGATTCAGTCGAAGAAGTCGCCGCAGACAAGTCTCCGCTTGGCGTAGAGCCCATAATAAAGGGCATCATTGCTGCCGCCATCGCTGACAGCGGTAAGCCCATAAATGCAGCCCCAGCTGCCATTTTCGCGAATAAACCCGTTTTAGATTGTTGTTGCATTGTTCACCTCTGGTTTTGTTTTTATCAGTTGGAGCGATAGGACGTTGAGTTATTCGTCTATGCAAGCACATCACAAGTTTCAATGATTTCAGACACGCCAAAGTTCAAGTTTGCTAGGCGGAGAGTTGCAGGCATATCTCAATCTAACCTAAGTTTAAAAAAATCATCGCTGAAAAAAGTGAAGAGCTTAAATATGTGCTTCTTTACATGAGACGCCATATTTTTATCAAAAGTTTTTACCCTGCACAGCTTAAAAAATTTATCCATTTATAAAGAATCTAAAAAATGTCTCGCTAACTATACGTTCAGCAAAAATAAAGCGAAAACTAACAAAAAAAGCCTGCATTTAATCGAATAAACGCAGGCTTCTAGTCAATAACAACAAATAAGGTTATTAATATATTTTAAATTAGCCAATGCTAATAAAGCATATCGACAGGTCCGATTAATTCAGGAATACGCCGAATAAGCCCTCTTAAAAAAACTCAATTTCTTCCTCTTCTTCATGCTCGTGCATCCGTTGGCGCATGCGGTCTTTCATAATTTCAATGGCATCTTCAGCCGGAATCTGCTGATCAAAAATCAACTCAAACAGCTCCTCTTCTTCACGCATTGTCGTACCCTTGCGCACATTCTGCTTAAAGGCATCCCACTCTTCCGGACTTTTAACTCGCATCTCATGAGAGACAATCTCCGCTAAGCCTGATAGACCGCGTGAAACGTGAGATAAACGCTGGCTTAGCTTATCGTAAAACTGAAAAGCGATAATCGCTTGCTGCATTTTGCCGGATAACTCGCCGGTCTCATTCAATAATTGGCTTCGATGACTTTCCAATTCATCGCTGCCTTGGTCGGTTGTATCAATTAACTTTTGACTCGCTGCCTGTATCTGCTCAATATGCTGCGACATATAGGTAAAGGAATCGATTAACGTGTTCACCGAATTATCACCTTCGGTAATCGACAGATCGATTTGCGCAACCGACAAGTTTAAAACCAAAATGGTTTCTTGAACCTCTTTTGCGCCAAGCGAATAGTTATAAGTATTGTCCATTCATTATCCTAAAATTTTATTCTCGGCGCTTAGGCCGCGTGTAACTGCGGGTTACTGCCTTTATGATGATTCGCTAGGGTTTCGGTCACATCCAAAATCAACGAAACCCGCCCATCACCTAAAATAGTGGCGCCGGCGACACTGTCGATTTTCATAAAGTTGCTTTCTAAACTCTTAATGACCACTTGCTGCTGTCCAAGCAAGTCATCAACAAAAATTCCAGCACGCTGACCGCCATCTTCGATGACCACTAACAACCCTTTTTCTAAATCTTGTTGAGCATCATCTATCGCCATTTTTTTATGCAAACGAATCACTGGAATATAGCTATCACGTAACTTATAAAGCTCGGTTTCACCGGCAATGCCTTTAATCAACTTTTTATCAACTTGAATCGATTCGATAATCGAAACAAGTGGAATCACGTAGGTTTGCGAGCCCACACTACACAATTGACCATCCAGAATTGCCAATGTCAGCGGCAATCGAATCGTAAATACACTGCCGACGCCCATTTCGGTTTTGACATCCACCGACCCGCCCAACGATTTGATATTTCGACGAACCACATCCATACCGACACCGCGCCCAGAGATATCACTGATGGCATCGGCGGTGGAGAATCCTGGATGAAAAATCAAATCGATAATCTCTTCACGGGTCAAATGATGATCTTCTTCAATCACGCCTTTCTCAATCGCTTTACTGGCAATTCTTTCCGGATCAATACCTGCACCATCATCCGTAATCTGAATCAGAATGTTACCCCCTTGGTGGAAGGCCGCCATTTTAACGGTGCCCGTTTCGGGCTTGCCGGCAGCCAAACGTTTTTCTGGGTTTTCAATCCCGTGATCAATCGAGTTACGCACAATATGCACCAAAGGATCGGTCAATTGCTCCAACATAGTTTTATCCAACTCAGTGCCTTCCCCTTCCATCACCAAGTCAATTTTTTTACCTAGCTTTTGGCTAACATCATGAACAATTCGCGGCATACGGTTAAAAGCAAAACTGACCGGTAACATACGAATATTCATCACACTTTCTTGCAACTCACGCGTGTGACGTTCCAAATGCGTCAAACCTTCTTTTAACTTATCGACCCAATCACTTTTACTTTCAGCATCACTGCCCTCTTGTTCGGCTTGTTCACCAAACTGACTGAGCATAGACTGAGTAATAACCAATTCACCAACCAGATTGACCAGCTGATCAATTTTGCTTAAATCAACACGAATCGAGCCTTCCGCTTTTGGCGCTTTGTCAGCAGATTTGGCTGACTTGGCTTTATCTGCATCGACCTTGGTGGCGCTCGGTGCGGAAGGTTTGGCAACGGCAACAGGTTTTGCAGCTTCAACCACTGCAACTGGCTCAGCAGCTACCGGTAATGTTGCGACAGTAGGAGGTGTTATATGAATTTGGGCGCCATCACCATCAATCCATTCAAATACTTCGCGAATCGCGTCTTCAGTGACGTTCTCACCCTCTAGCGTCATCCGCCACGAGAGGTAGATATGCTCAGGGTTAAAGGCTTGAATTTCTGGCATTTTTTCAATATTAACTTGTACGCTCAGATTACCAATACTTTCGAGTTCACGAAAAATTCGAATTGGTTCATTGCCCGTTTGCAACAGCTCGATATCTGGAATGATGTCGATGATCCAAGCACCGCCAACCGGCGCTTGTGCCACGTCCTGAATCTCTTCTTCGGCAACCGCATCACCACCAAGAATCGACTCCATCCACTGTTGTACTGAAGCGGCGCGCTCTTCGTCAATCGGTTCATGTTCCTTGAGTTTTTCCAACATATCGCGCAATACATCAACGGCAGCCAACATCGCATCAACCGAATCTTGCGTAACCTCGCGGGAACCATCACGCATTTCATCCAATAACGTTTCTAATACGTGCGTAAATCCGGCAATCTCTGTAAAACCGAAAGTACCACTACCGCCTTTAATTGAGTGCGCAGCGCGGAAAATTTCGTTAATTTTTTCGTTATCGGGCACACCCGGCGGTAGATTAAGCAGACCGGACTCCATTATATCCAGCCCTTCAAAACTCTCTTCTAGATAGGTTTGTCGGAAAGTTTCCATCATGTCCATAGTCATGTCCTCAGAATAGTTCTACATCGCCTTCGACAGGTTTCGATTCGATATTGTGAATGTATTGATTCTCTTGCGCTGCAAGGCTCTCATTGTGCATTTTGTTCAGTCGACGTACCCGAGCGCGTCCACTATTCGGGTAATAAATCACTTTACGTGGATAAACATCGCCAATGTCTTGCGCGACGATTTTAAAGCCTTCGGTATAGATATAATCAAAAGCAAAACCAATGTTATACCAACCAATATTGGTCATCGATGCCATAATTCGACCACCACCAAACAGCTTAAACTCCAAGCGTTCTCGGCGCGCGCCTTTGGATAAAAGGGCGTTAACCAAGTTTTCCATAGCATAGTTTCCATAACGGTTTGCGTCGGAAAGTTCACCGGCACCGCTGGCTTTTTTATCGACCGGCAGCATGAAATGATTCATCCCCCCTAAACCGGCAATGGGGTCACGCACACAGGCCGCAATACAAGAACCTAAGATGGTTTCAATGCGCTCGTTGTCCTTAGTCACATAAAACTCACCGGGCAGTATTTTTACGGTCATTATCCCTTCTGCCGGATCAATACTTTTTTGCATAATGCTGTTTATTCCTACTGCAGCGAATCCCATTCGCCGTTTGACCTTGCAGACTAAAACTTTATGTTTCAACCATCAGAGTTGATTTTATGGCCGCTTAAAATGCTTGGCGTACACGATTTTTTTATTCAAAATAAACACAAAAAACGGGATTTTAAGGGCAACAAATCCGAAGAAGCGTTAAAAATATGAGGTTATATTCGCATTAAAGAAAGGGACGAGCAACCGAGAGCATCTGCTATTTTGTGATGAATCAAGTTTTGTTGGCTTTTGCTTGTTTTTGCTGTTTTTGCGCATTTCTTCTTTGTTTAAAGAACTGGCGAATCTTGTCCGCGCAGGCGCTTTGTAAAACCGCAGACTGAATTTGGCACTGGTGATTTAACTGAGGCGCCTGCAATAATTGAAAAACAGAACCTGCCGCTCCAGTGCGCGGATCCGGTGCAGCAAAAACCACGCGCTGAACCCGTGCGTGAACCAAAGCACCGGCACACATTGGACAAGGCTCTAAGGTCACATACAAAGTGGTATCGACCAGTCGGTAATTTTGCAAAACCTCGCCAGCATGACGTAATGCGACAACTTCCGCATGAGCGGTCGGATCATTGCACGTAATCACTTGATTCCAACCCTCGGCAAGCAATCGCCCTTCTGCGACAAGCACCGCACCGACAGGCACTTCGCCTAACTGCTCCGCTCGATCTGCCAATTCAAGTGCATAAGCCATCCAAAACTCGTCTTGCTCTGGTTGAGTTAAATTTTCGGGACACTGCATCTTTTACAATCCTAAATAAAAAAGGGCTTCCAGAAGAAAGCCCTTTATAGAATGCTTACAAACTAAAATTTTTCAAATCAAGGCGTTCGAAAGTGACGTTTAGTGAACCAAACGAGCTTTTGAACAACGCAGAGTTGGAATATTTTAGGAAGTAAGAAATTATTCCCACTCGATAGTTGCTGGCGGCTTTGAACTAATATCATAGGTCACACGAGTAATGCGTGGAATCTCATTAATGATACGCCCAGAAACATGTTCCAAAAACTCATAGGGCAGATGTGCCCAGCGTGCGGTCATAAAGTCGATGGTCTCTACGGCTCGAAGCGCCACAACATAATCATAACGACGTGCATCACCGACCACTCCGACCGACTTCACGGGCAAGAAGACCGCAAACGCTTGCGAGGTTTTGTCATATAAATCCCACTTGTGCAATTCTTCAATGTAGATATGGTCAGCAAGACGTAGGATGTCAGCATACTCTTTTTTGACTTCACCCAGAATACGAACCCCTAGGCCTGGCCCTGGGAACGGATGACGATATACCATGTTATATGGCAAGCCAAGCGCCACCCCTAATTTACGCACTTCATCTTTAAACAGCTCGCGCAGCGGTTCAATCAGTGACATTTTCATATCTTCTGGCAGACCACCAACATTGTGATGCGATTTAATCACTTTTGCTTTACCGGTTTTTGAGCCGGCTGATTCGATCACGTCAGGGTAAATCGTACCTTGTGCCAACCAGTTAACACCTTGCAATTTGGCCGATTCTGCATCAAATACAGCAATAAACTCACGACCAATGATTTTACGTTTTTCTTCAGGATCTGTTTTACCTGCCAAGGCGTTCATAAAACGCTCTTCGACATCGGCACGAATCACGCAGATTCCCATGTTTTCTGCAAACATCGCCATCACTTGGTCGCCCTCGCGATGACGCAACAGACCATGATCAACAAACACACAGGTTAATTGGTCGCCAATCGCTTTGTGCAACAACGCAGCAACAACCGAAGAATCGACGCCACCGGATAGCCCCAACATCACTTGATCGCTACCAACTTGCGCGCGAATCCGTGCAATACTGTCGTCAATAATGTTTTCGGTTGTCCACAGTTTTTCACACCCACATAAGTCAACCACAAAGCGCTCAATCATGCGCTGTCCTTGTTTAGTGTGCGTCACTTCTGGATGAAACTGAATACCATAGAAGTTTTTTGCTTCGTTCGCCATCCCTGCAATCGGGCAGTTAGGCGTGGAGGCCATTAGCTTAAAACCATCTGGCATGGCATCAACTCGGTCACCATGCGACATCCAAACATCCAACATGCCATAACCTTCCGGCGTGACTTCATCTTCAATGTCCACCAAAAACTTGGTGTGGCCGTGTGCGCGTACTTGGGCATAACCATATTCATGTTCTAAAGCATTAATAACCTGACCACCTAGCTGTTGAGCCATGGTTTGCATGCCGTAACAGATACCTAAAACCGGAATACCAAGTTCAAAGACAATTTGTGGCGCAAACGGAGCATCGTCGCCAGTTACGGTTTCCGGCCCACCGGAAAGAATGATACCTCGCGCGCCAAATTTTTCGACATCAGAGGCATCGATATCCCAAGGCTCTACTTCGCAATACACGCCAATCTCACGAATACGGCGCGCGATAAGTTGCGTATACTGCGAACCGAAGTCCAAAATCAAAATACGGTGGTCATGAATATTGTGTTGTGACATAAATACTTCCAAAAACTCATTCTTAAAAACAGACAAGGCTTTTGCAGAAATGCTGCAAAAGCCTTGTTGGCAAAAATTCAACCTATCACCAGCCTAAACGCGATAATTTGGTGCTTCTTTGGTAATGGTAACGTCATGGACGTGGGACTCAGTCATCCCAGCGGCAGTTACGCGTACAAAAGACGGTTTCTTATTCATCGTCGGAATATCCGGACAACCGGTATAGCCCATCGCAGAGCGTAAGCCGCCAGCTAACTGATGAATAATTGGCGATAATGGCCCCTTGTATGCAACGCGACCTTCAATCCCTTCCGGCACCAATTTATCTTCGGCGTTTGAGGATTGGAAATAACGGTCCGAAGAACCGGATGGTTGCGCCATCGCCCCCAAAGATCCCATACCGCGATAAGATTTGTAAGCGCGACCTTGATAGTATTCGACTTCACCAGGGGACTCTTCAGTACCCGCAAACATCGAACCGAACATACAAGCAGAGGCACCAGCAACAATCGCTTTTGCCACATCACCAGAAAAACGCATACCACCATCCGCAATAAGCGGAACGCCGGTACCTTCAAGTGCTTTAGCGACATTGGAAATAGCGGAAATTTGTGGCACACCAACCCCAGCAACAATACGGGTAGTACAAATCGAACCCGGACCAATCCCCACTTTAACACCATCCGCACCGGCTTTAACCAAATCCAAAGCCGCTTCACCAGTGGCAATATTCCCGCCGATAACGTCAATCTGAGGGAAGTTTTGTTTTACCCAAGCCACTCGGTCAATAACACCTTGCGAATGGCCATGTGCAGTATCAACAATAATGACATCCACGCCAGCTTCAACCAACGCTTTAACACGGTCATCGGTCTCTTTACCGGTTCCGACTGCCGCGCCAACGCGCAAGCGCCCTTCTTGATCTTTCGACGCGTTCGGATGGTCTGAAGATTTCATAAAATCAGAAACTGTAATCATGCCGCGTAATTTGAAATCGTCATTGACAATTAATACACGTTCAATACGGTGTTCATGGAACAGTGCCAACACTTCATCACGCGGGGTTCCAGCTTTAACCGTCACCAGTTTATCTTTGGTCGTCATAATCGCCGATACCGGTGCAGATAAATCTTTAACAAAACGAATATCGCGACTGGTCACAATTCCAACCAAGTCATCGCCATTCATTACCGGGGCGCTCGATACGCGGTTCGCTTCGGTTTTGTCAATCACTTCTTGTACCGTCATATCTTGCTGCACGGTAATCGGATCGGCAATCACACCGTGCTCAAATTTCTTCACTTTACGCACGACATGAGCCTGTTGTTCAATCGTCATGTTTTTATGAATAATCCCTATACCGCCTTCTTGCGCCATCGAAATCGCCAAACGCGCTTCAGTTACGGTATCCATCGCGGCAGAAACAAACGGAATGTTTAGCGCAATATTACGTGTCAGTTTCGTTTTTAATGAGACGCCGTTCGGCAACACTGTTGAGTGCGCTGGGACTAAAAGAACGTCATCAAACGTAAGGGCTTCTTGCAAAATTCTCATGTTTTCTACCTTATACAAAAGCTTATGGGCTAATTAGTTATTTTTCTGAATTTTAGACCGGCTACACACGCAATCCATTTTTACCTTTAAATTCAAGCAGTTAGATAAAAAAATCTATGCATACTATAAGAAAAATAACCCCAATATTTTCAGAATACGGCTATTATAAAGATTGACACGGACGGGGTAAACTTAATAACGTATGCATCTGTGTAAAAAACGGTAATTTATCTGGTTTCTTGCGATTCCTCTACGCCGTTTTATACGTGCAACAATAATTTTAAAAACATAGGTTTTCAAGGTTGAGAGTGATAAGTCGATGTCACTCCTGAAAAACCAAGCAACAGCTCATATATATTACAAATCAGTTATTCAAAATTGACCCTTTTGGAGGAAAGAAATGAAAAAACTAATCGCAGGTATGACCATCGCAGTAGCCCTAGCAGGATTTAACGGCTTAGCCAATGCCAGTGCTGACTTAGATGCCAAAATGGCAGAAGCGGCAAAAATCCACGCTGAAGCAGCAAAAGGTGGGTTTGTCTGGAAGCAAAAGGCAATGAAAGAAACTTATTTCAACACCTACAAAGCTGAATACGATGAAGCCAAGAAAAAAGGCGACCTTAAAAAAATGGAAAATGCCGCCGATTTAGCCATGCGCACAGCAAAAGGTGAGCATGTTCAAATGTCCGCGGACGTAAAAGCCGGATGGGCAAAATAATCTAAAAGATTTATTTTAGGTTTAAGCAACGCCCACAAAACCCGAGTCTTATCTCGGGTTTTTTTATGTCTAAATCACCTAAAAATAGCGCGGAGATAGCAAGCGCAGCTTCCCCACTACTTGCCTTGCAAATGCGATTGGTCACTAAAAGTACTCAACCAATGAGGTTTCATCATAATAATCGCCGCGATTAACATACCATTCACAAACCCTTCCGGTGTGGCCATCAAAGGAATAAACGGAAAGAAATGCTGCGCTAGATAAGCAAACGAGTGTACCTCGTTTAAGCCCATAATTAGCCCACCCAGCGACAAAGTAGCCACTACGCCGATACCCGCCGCTAAAAAGGCATTAAAAAACACATACACAAAAAAATTCTGTTCCAGAAACTGCTCACTAAAACGCAGCATCAACTGGGTAATCACAATTGGCAAGACCCCCATTAAGAGGGCGTTCACCCCGAAAGCCATCCAACCGAGCGCAGAAAAATAGGTCACCCCCAGAAGCGCTAAAAGCATTCCAAGAAAGGCAAACTGCACACCAAACATTAGAGTCATCAACGTCATTAACAGAAAATGAAAGGTTACGCCATCACCAAGACTGGCCCCTAACTGCCAGACAAAGAAAACCACCACACTGATAAACAACCAGATATTCTGTGCCGCCTTATCATTCCTGACTTTATACCAGGGTGCGCTCTTTAATGCCCAAATCAACATACCAAACAATCCTAACCAGCCAAATACCAGCCAAGTCAGACTTAACCCTTGCGCATATAAATTCATCTCTTATCCTTCGCAAATATTCTTGGTTACAATAGTCTCTCGTTTCACACTGCAAGGTGCCGCATAACCATGCCTTTTAAAATTATTTTTGCCATGTTTTACGATTTTATCTTACTTTGCGCCGTCTGGTTTGCCGCAGCGATTCCGTTTGTCGTTTGGCAAGGCGGTGGTTTTGCCGATAACGATAAAATCAACTTGGCATTTCAAGTCTATCTCATCGCCATTACTTACATTTATCTCAGCTATTTTTGGACGCAAACTGGTCAAACACCGGGACTGAGAACTTGGAAATTACAACTATTGCGTGAAGATAATTATATTCTGACTCGCCATAATGCCAACTTACGATTTTTATTAATGGTGCTATTCATTGCGGTAAGTTGGATTGGATTATTCCTACCCAAAAAACAACTTTTGCACGACCAATTTGCAAAGACTAAAATAGTGCCTGTTTCCCGTGACGATAACGAATAAGGACTCCCATGCCAACCCTAATCATTCACAGCCCGACTTTAAACGATGCACAACACACTTTGCTAAATTCCATCGGTGAACTGCAGCCCAAAAACAACCATTTTCGTGTTGAATGTGCGCAAATTGACGCTGAAAAACTGTTTGAACTACGCCAAGAATCCGAGTTAGACATCAACTTACTCCCGGAAGGTTTCAACGGTTCCGAAGTGAAACTGTTGATTAGTGATATGGATTCAACCCTAATTGCGATTGAATGTATTGATGAAATTGCCGACTTTATGAATATCAAACCCGAAGTCTCGGCAATCACCGAAGCAGCGATGCGCGGAGAACTGGATTTTGAAGGCTCACTGACTCAACGTGTCGCACTGTTAAAAGGTTTGGATACAGGTTTACTACAACGTGTTTACGATGAGCGTTTGGTACTTAATCCAGGGGCAAATACATTAATTGAAAGCTTAAAGAAACAATCAATTAAGTTCGCGCTTGTCTCCGGCGGCTTTACTTTCTTTACCGATCGCCTAAAGCAAAAGCTTGGTTTGGATTACACACGTGCCAACGTGCTGGCAGAAACGGACGGTAAACTTAACGGCTCAGTCATTGGTAGTATTGTCGGCGCACAGGCAAAAGCAGACTTCTTGAACGAACTATGCGCGGAATTGAATATCACACCGAATCAGGTCATTGCCGCCGGCGACGGGGCCAATGATTTATTAATGATGAACGCCGCAGGACTGAGCGTTGCTTACCACGCCAAACCGGCCGTGCAAGCAAAAGCCTCAACTTCGCTTAACCATCGCGGTCTGGATGCGATTTTAGATTTCCTAGATTAAACACCGTTTCCCCTAAAACGCAAAAAGCCCGAATTAAGCTTCGGGCTTTTTGCTTTCTAGGCTTGGAGAAACTTAAAACTTATATTTCATACCCAATTCAACACTTCGTGATGGACCGGCGTAAATTCCTTGACGCAGACCGGCGATGTAACGCTCATCGGTTAGGTTCTTCACCGAAGCAAACAGGTCTAGCTGTTTGTTTGCCTTATAGTAAGCATGCAAATCAAACACCTTGTAACTTTCCAGTTTACCGCCCCAAATGCCACCTGCAGCACCCTCTGGAATTTCAATCGTATTTGCACTGTCAGTAAACTGCAAACCAGTGTAATGCATCGCCAATGCCGTGGTCAGCCCCCAAACTTGGTAACTTAACTCAAGATTTGCCAACACTTCCGGCGAGTAACTAATGCGATTGCCGTCGTTATCGCCGCCAACAAATTCCGAAGTCGGGATATAAGTTAGGTTACCATCCAAACTCAGTCCGGCACCGAAGTCATAACCAAGCACTAACTCCGCACCGCGATGAATAGTCGCGCCACCGTTTTGTTTGGAAAGATTCGGATCACTGTTGCCATCAACCACTTGGTTTTCAAAATCCATCTGGAAAGCAACAAGTTCGTAATTTAAACGCTCTCTATTGCCACGAATACCGATTTCCACATTGGTTGAACGCTCGGCATCCAGCTGCTGATCGGTCAGACCATCCAATGCTGCGGCATTTTCCGCCGGCGAGAAAGCCTCATACACACTGGCAAACAGCTGTGAATTTTTCGCCAATTGATAGGTCAAACCGATGCCCGGTAGCACTTCGGTATTATTGGTGCTTTCGCTCGCATTACTATCCGTCAATACCTTGCGTGTCTGTTCGTAAGACTCGATACGCAACCCCGGAGTAATACTTAAACGCTCATTGAAATCGAAACGGTTCTGCGCAAACACAGCAAAGCTGTTGGCAGAATCTGCAAGATGACGATCATTAATGCCGGTGCGGTCTTGCTCGCGGGTCGCACGAATGCGGGTATCGTTAGAGCGTTCGGTAAAGTAACGCACGCCCATCTCCGCTTCGCCGGCAAAACCAAGCAAATTATTCTGCAAATTTAGACGCGAATCAAAGCCGACACGAGTAAAGGAACGGTTATTACCGGTTAAATCATCGGTATACACCCAGCGACCTGCTGTTTCTGATGCTGCGGTATCGACGCTGTAACGCCAATAGTCTCGACTTACCTCACTCCAATATACAACCGTTTTTAACAAGGCTTTATCATTGATATCCCACTCATGGTTTAAGTCAATCGCATTGCGGTCGGTTAAAAAATAATCGTCAGGGGCAGGGTTGTAAGTCGCACCTTGGTTATAAGCATCTAAAAACAAGCCGCGATAAGAGATATTGGCATCATTACTGTAGTGACTGATTTTGACCCCAACCCATTGATTGTTCGCCAACGCCATACCGCCTTTAATCATCAGGTCGTCCATCTGATAATCTTTATCTTGAAAACCGTCCGACTCGGCATGAGTGTAAATGACACCAATCTGACCATCTCCAGATTTAGAGAGCGCCCCCGCTTCTAAGGTAGCTTCACGCAACCCGAAACGGCCGACACGACCGGAAAGCGCAAGACCCTCCTCCGGTGTTTTCGATTGGTAATTAATCACCCCGCCAATCGTCGACGGGCCATAGCGCAATGACGACGCGCCTTTTAACACTTCAATGCTTTCAATGTGCTGAATACGCGGGTTGTAATAACGCCCGTTACCGATAAACAAGCCGGGGGCAACCGGCACACCATCTTCTAAAATCAAGGTTTTGGTTTCCGCCGAGCTCAAGCCACGTAAACCAATATTGGCAACCACAGCAGTCTCTTCCTCACCTTTAATGTTAACGCCGGCAACACGCTTTAACGCATCTTCAGTCGATAACGGTTGTTGCAGTTGCAACTGCTCTTTATCAATAAGTTTGACCGAACCCGGCTGTTCAAGTTGTGCCTGCTCGGAATTGCCGACGACATCAATACGAGGAATTTGCACCACATTAGCGATGGCCTGAGCGCTAAAACCAAAAGCGATAGCGGCAACCAATGGACGAAGAGGAAAAGCGCACTTTGTAGAATGCGAAACCATAAAAGCTCCTAAAATTTTCAAGAAAAAGAATTAAGTCAATGAGGACTCATTCTCTGTCTGTTTAGTTTCTTTCGTGGCTGGCTTGCATCCTAATTATTTAAGGCGCTGGCTGGCTGGGAAATGGGTTATAGATAAAATTTTTAGACGATTATTTCGTCAAAATGAGTTTATTTTCTTTGGTCACCCGCAGTTGATACTGCTGGTCACCATGCTGAATCACCAAAGTTTTGGTGCCAGCCAGCAGTTGCTGTGAATTAACAACTTTCGGTTTTTCCAACCCCATTTTTAAATCCATTGCTGGCATCTCATTCCCCTGATTCCTGAAATCTCAACCGCAAAACGGCATCCATCAAAACTTTGCTGCGAAAACATATTTTGTTCTCAATACTATTTGAGAATGAGAATGATACACATCTAGTTTCTTATAATCAACCGCTTTTACAAAAGAAAGATAACATCAAACGGCCGTACTCTAGCAACACTTTTGTTCAGCCATAAAAAAACCGCCGCTAAGTCAAACTCAACGACGGTTTTTTATCTATGGCCACGAGGTAACTCGTAACCATTTTCTTTCATAAAGTTAAGCGAACAATGACTGTTCAAACTCTTTGATGGCAACGACGATGAACTTACCTAGAGTATCGTCATAACCTGGCCATTGAGAAGCCACATTTTGCATAAATGGCAATGCCATAATCTTTGGCTTCATCTCAAAATCAGAAAGGCCTTGATCGTACATTTCAGCGACATTGGTATAGATGGTTTCCATGAACTCTTTACCTTCGTTGATCAGCTTCACATCATCTGGTGTACCGTGCATCGGGATGAAAGTATTAACATCCATTGCCGCGATTTTGCCAAGCGCATCGATTGAACCACGGAAAGAACCATCCTCCATGTTTGCCACACGACGCATCACCATGTCACCAGTGTAAAACACCTTGTCGTTAACCACTTCTACAGCAATATCAGAAACGGTATGTACTTGACCAAAATGATGCAGCTTAAACTTAACCCCACCTACTTCAAACTCTTCACCGCCTTCAACGGTTTTGTTTGGCATAGTGATCACCGTACCCGTGATTTTGTTATTGGTCGTGGTTTGCATGAAATCAAACCAGAACTTGTCCTGGCCGCCTTTCAGGTTTTCAACACACTTAGTGTGCGCAATGATTTCCACGTCAGGGTTCGCGTTAACAAACGCATGGTTACCCAACCAGTGATCACCGTGGAAGTGACTATTGATAACCTTAACAACCGGCTTATCCGTGATCTTTTTAATTTGACGCAGTACCATTTCACCAATTTGCACAGAACTACCAGAGTCCACCACGACGACGCCCGCATCGGTGACCACAAAACCTGGGTTAGAGAACATCCCAAAGTTATCCGGAGTTGGATGAGGCCCCATTGCCGGAATGGTATAGCAATGCTCAGTCACCTTCACCGCATCAACATCTGGAACATCCGGACCTTTAAATTCCATTAATTCCGATGCATACAATGGACGAAGTGCAGAAGCCCCAACTAAACCAGCACCTACCGCAAAAGCAGATTTAAATAAATCACGACGTTTCATTCGATTCTCCTATCGAGACTAGCAAAATGATAATCAAGCCTTTGATTACCAAAATTTAAACCCGAATATATTAACACTTTTACGCACTTACTGCATAAGAGCAGAGGTTGTCGTCAGTTTGTTCTCATATTTTTATCGCAATAAAACGATGAGAGAGTTACCAAACAATGAAGCTACCCTTGCAATCTCTGGTTGACGTCAATCAGGCCACATTCAACACTTCGCTATGTACCTTTATTTAAAGCATTATTAATACGAATAACCATCAATAATGCATCAATACTTAAGGCTAAAAATTATGTTTGAATAAGTCACGGTCTTCTGAGCAGTAAACAGAGCTTTAAGAACACACAGAATTATGAACACATAAAATGCCTCACCCTCAGCATATTCAACAAAATTTGGCGCACAACAGAAAATTATAATTTTATAATCATTCTCATTATCAATCTCAAACAGAAAGCTTTACTTGCATGGAATTTCTTAAAGAATATTTGGACTACGCCGTATTCGGCATTTTAGGCACCATGGGCTTTATCGCTCTTTGGGTAACCTTTGAACGCTTTTTCTATTATCGTTCGGTCAAATGGCAAACATTCGATCACAGCGAACATCTTAATATTTCGCTTAGCCGTCATCTCACCACCCTTTCAACCATCGGTGCCAACGCACCTTATGTCGGCCTACTCGGAACAGTGCTCGGAATTTTGATTACTTTCTACGATATTGGTCAAGGTCAAAACCTAGATACCGGAGCGATTATGCTCGGCCTAGCACTCGCTTTAAAAGCGACCGCCGCCGGAATTGCCATCGCCATTCCAAGCATCATGTTCTATAACGGACTGGTTCGTAAAACCGATGTGATTAATGCCCAATACCGCGCATTGCAAGACTTACAGCGTCAACACTAAAGCAAAGGCAAGATCATGAAACGCTTTGACAATATTAATGTCATTCCTCTAATTGACGTCATGCTGGTGCTGTTAGCGATTGTCTTGATGACCGCGAGTTTTATTGTGCAAGACAAACTCAATATCGAATTGCCGCAAACCGAAAACACGCAAAGCTATCAACCGCCGACTGAAATCGACCCGATTGCCTTAGCGATTGATAAAGACAATCAGATTATGTTGCAAGAACAAGCGCAAAACATGGAACAGCTTGCAACACTGTTTGCTGAACTACCGAAGCAGCAACCGATTACTCTGCGGGTCGATCAAAGCGCCAATTTCGGAACTTTCGTTAAAGTGATTGACCTCTTGAAAGGTCAAGAACTCAATAACCTAACCATCCTGACTGAAAAGAAATAGACACGCCATGCAACGCTCCTCCGTCATTGCGACTCTGCTGACCACTTTTATCTACGCATTGATTATTGCCGTGGCCTACTGGCTATGGCTGCAGCCAATTGAAAAACAAGAACAGCAGCTACGCACTGTCGACCTAAATATGGCAATGTTTGCGGCTCCAACACCACAACAACCGGAACCAAAGCCGGAACCAAAGCCGGAACCAAAGCCGGAACCAAAGCCGGAACCAAAACCGGAACCTAAACCGGAACCTAAACCGGAACCTAAACCGGAACCAAAACCGGAACCTAAACCGGAACCTAAACCGGAACCTAAACCGGAACCAAAGCCGGAGCCAAAGCCGGAGCCAAAGCCGGAGCCAAAGCCGGAGCCAAAGCCGGAGCCAAAGCCGGAGCCAAAGCCGGAGCCAAAGCCGGAGCCAAAGCCGGAGCCAAAGCCGGAGCCAAAGCCGGAGCCAAAGCCGCCAAAACCGCAATTTTCTGCTGTGCAAGTAATGAACGCCGAACAAGCGTATCTATCGAAACTGCACCAACAGATCATTCAGTATGCGCAAGACACCTACCCCAACCGTGCCAAACGCCGTCACTGGGAAGGTGACGTCATGCTCAGTTTCACGATTAATGCCGACGGTAAGATTCAGAATTTGCAACTTGAAGACAGTTCGGGGCGCGACATCTTAGATAAAGCCGCCTTAGAAATCATCACCGAAAAAATGCAGTCTCGATTTATGGCATTCCCCGAACAGATACAACGCAACAACTGGACCATTCGCGTACCAGTCAGTTATCGTTTGCACTAGGGTCTGTGGACAATTCAGACTTAAGCTCTGCTCAACCATTTTGAGCCTCAGCAAGGCAGAAAGCGCATGAAATAGTCATTCTATTTGAGCGAATTTCTAACAACGCTGAGGCCAAAATGGCTTGAGCCCTTCGGGGTGTGCTTAAAAATACCGCATTCTTTGTTGCTCATCACTTGTGTGGAATAACCACAAAAACGTCAGGAACGTTTTTGAATGTCAACCTCAAAGAGGAGAGGCACAAGGATGTGCCGAATACACTGCACTCTGAGCGCCGTGATTGAAGCATTTTTAAGCCGCAACAGAGTCAAGTCTGAATTGTCCACAGACCCTAAGCGATAGTGGTAAAAATTTGCTAAACTAGGCGTTTTTTGAATTCATAGGAAAAATCGACATGGACTTTACTGTGCCGAGTAAAAGCATCGCCGAAGTACAAGAAGACTTAATCAAGCGCTTTACCCACTTTGCTAACCCAAAAGATCGCTACCGCTACTTAATCGACATGGGCAAGCAATTACAAGCAATGGACGAAAGCTTTGCTACCGAGGATAACCGCATACATGGCTGTCAATCGCAAGTTTGGATTCACATTGAAGAACAGGATGGCCGCTTATTTATGGCTGCCAGAAGCGATGCTGCGATTGTATCCGGTTTAATCGCACTCTTATTACGCATTTACCACGGCCGCACCGCTGAAGAAGTTGCCACGGCCCCTCTGGATTTTCTTGGAAAAATTGGTCTACTGCAGCAGCTGTCACCAAACCGTTCAACCGGTTTGTACCACATGATTAAACGCATCCAAAGCGAAGGCCGAAATCGCCAGGCAGCTTAATTTAAGCCAATAAAAAACGCCGTGCTGAATCTTCAACACGGCGTTTTTTTATGTTCAATGAAAAGACTTAGCTTACTGAACAGACAACATTGGCATCAGGATTTCCATCACCAATACCACTGGCGCAACCGCCAAAAGAGCACCTAAAGCGCCATATTTTACAACCATACGATTTTTGTTAACCGCTTGAGTTTTTGTGTTCTCTGACATCTCGTTATTCCCGCTAAAAATCAAAAACGTAACTATATAGCATTTATTTGTGCGGACTATTTAGTATTTTTTATACCCTTAAAAACGAATTAAATGATGTGACACTGCAAGCAAAACCCAAATAAAAAACCCCACAAAAAAATTTTGCGGGGTTTTTGTCTAAGCGATTTTTAAACCAATAAATGCGGTTTAATACTTAGTTTAATTACTTAATTATGCCACTTTCAGCTGATCTTGCGTAGTCGCTTCCAACTTGGCGATACGGTCTGCTAAGTCAGGATGCGACTTGAACAAATCACCAAATGAAGACGGTGCAGCAGAGATACCAAACGCCGCCATCTGATCAGGTAGGTGACCTGGCTGCATGGTTTGCAGACGCTTCAAAGCGGCAATCATATTCTCTTTACCGGCCAAGTAAGCACCGCCGTTGTCGGCATGAAACTCACGGTAACGAGAGAACCACATTGCAATGATGCTGGCCAGAATACCAAACAAGATTTGTGCAACGATGTCAGTAATAATAAACGCCCAACTATGCCCCTCTTCTTCATTTTTAAGCACCACGCGGTCAACCACGTAAGCAACAATTTTTGCAAAGAAGATGACAAAGGTGTTCAAAATCCCTTGTAACAGAGCCATGGTCACCATATCGCCATTCGCGACGTGCGCCACTTCATGACCTAATACCGCTTCCACTTCGTTACGTTGCATAAAGCGTAAAAGACCAGTAGACACCGCAACTAACGAGTTGTTTTTACTCATACCGGTTGCAAACGCATTCGGCTCTGGCGAATCATAAATCGCCACTTCTGGGCACTTGATTCCGGCTTTCTCCGCCTGACGACGTACCGTATCCAACAACCACTGCTCGTCTTGGTTACGCGGAGTTTCGATTACTTGCGCACCGGTCGACATTTTAGCCATCCACTTGGACATCGCCAAAGAGACAAAAGAGCCTGCAAAACCAAACACTAAAGCAAACATAAATAAATTGCCTAGGTTCAAACTGGTGCCTTGCATATAACTGCCGACACCCAACAAGTTCAGAGTTAGCATTGCGACCGCCATCACCGCAATGTTTGTTAATAAAAATAATCCGATACGTTTCATTGAATTGTCTCCTTCAATAATGAGAAACGAGTAACACAGAGGTAATATAAGGTTTTTTTATGTGCTTTCAACCTTTTTCTGAATGACTCCATAAATGAGTCAACTTGTCAGCCTTTATTCAGTATTTTTAGCGCCCTTTTTTATCGCTTAAGGGGTGCTTCAAACGAATGTGCGCATAGGCTTGATTCAACCATTTCTGTGCATAAACACACTCTTTAGGCAGGTCTTTCGGCTGTATCTTACGCGTATCTTGAAATTGAAAGCAGTGCGACAATAAATCGATCAAAAAATAAAGCTGCTCGTGCGAATAATCCGCATTTAACTCCAGAGCGGTGATTTTACTGATAATGGTTTTTCGCAACACGTCTCGCCATTGCTCAGCACTTAAAGATGGAAATGCCTGAGTCAATTCCTCAGGCACTTCGGTTAACAGAAAGGTCAGTAACTTTTGCAGGGGATAGTGATTAATCAATGCGCGCGTTGGCTCTACCAAACGGTTAGCAATGCCATTAAAGTGGTTAATTTCAAAATTTTCACTGGTTCCCGGCATGCGCCCACCCTTGCATTGACTCTATGGTCTCTAATCGGTGCAAATACCCCAACAACTGTTTCTGCTCAACCGATTTTGGAAAATAAAAATCGATCGCTGTCTGATTAAGATTCTGCTGTGGCAGATACCGCGAACGCACAATTTTGCCATCTAAGCGAACCACTTCCGCATAACTGTCATCTAAAGACAACTTAACATCAGCGCGAGTCAAATTCGGGTAAGCGCGACTATCTGTAAAAGCCAAACCACACGCAGAAATATTCAACTCACGTTTTATCCAAGAGTCATGTTTTTGAAACAATAAATAGTCCGTGGCCAGATTGTTAAACGGCTCAAACCCCTTTTCAAACAACTGTTCTATCGACAAAATCATTTGTAATAAATCACTACTATTAAGCAATTCACCGCGATTTACGAACTGTAAGCGAATTTCCGGCGTAAAACGAAACGCCTCAGGGTAATCACAAACATGCAACTTCGTTCGCGTGGAGTTATCAATAGTCTCTTGAATCATCTGGGTATAAAGCACGAACTTCTGCTCAATTTTCAACAACAATTCATAGGTTTTCGGAGCATCATCTTCAAGCTTTTTAATCCCTTTAAAGCCACCGAGTAACGCCTGATGATTCTGCAAATAGATTTTTCGACTGGCAATTTCTTGACCACGATTCAACATCTGCAGATAGCCCATCACCACATCGAACTTGTCAAAAATATCCGTTACGATTTGCAGAAATGTCGCTTGATGCGCACGCAGTCGATGCAACTTATGCATCACCTGAGTTTTGAGGTGCAAAATAGAATCTTCTGTGGCTCGATTAAAATAATCAATGCCATTACTGTAAATATCCGTGCTCGACTCCAACAATTCAGGAGAAACAAAATATTTACATTGGATAGAGTAACGGAAATAACGGCGAGAATTGCCTTGTGTAAATCGATTCAAATGATGACCCCGTCAAATTGCAATAAACGGCGTTACTGGCTTTGCACCAGCAGCACCGCTTAGAAGACACAAAACAAGTCAAATAACTTCAGCCCAGAAACATCTGACCGAGTGGAGCGAATTATTCCGAGTTATATCAAGTGTATATTGCAATACAAAAGCTTATAACAGCTTTTCTCTAAGAATCTTATTCACTTGACCTGGATTAGCTTGTCCACCAGAAGCTTTCATAATCTGACCAACGAAATAACCCATCATTTTCTCTTGCCCACCACGGTAAGCCGCGACTTGCGCCGGATTATTGGCTAAGACCTCATCCACTAAAACTTCGATGGCATCCGTATCGGTAATCTGCTTAAGACCTTTCGCTGCGATAATTTCATCAGCTTCACCCTCGCCTTTCCACATGGCATCAAACACTTGTTTTGCCAGCTTTCCGGAGATAGTACCATCCAAAATACGCGCAATCATCCCTGCCATTTTGGTTTCTGAAATCGGGGAATCCGCAATATCCAAACCGGCTTTATTTAAAGCGCCGGCCAGTTCAGAAGTAATCCAGTTCGCGCAAATTTTCGCACCCGTACCACCGGTGAGCGTGTTCAACGCTTCAAAATACTCAGCCATCGCACGTGATGACGTCAGTACATTGGCATCATAATCATTCAAACCTAACTCGGCGATATAACGCGCACGCTTGATTTCCGGTAGCTCAGGCATGGCGGCACGCACCGCTGCAATGTCTTCGTCACTAATGTGAATCGGCAACAAATCTGGACAAGGGAAATAACGATAATCGTTGGCTTCTTCTTTAGAACGCATTGAACGCGTGGTATTGGTTTCAGAGTCATACAAGCGCGTTTCTTGCACCACCTTTCCGCCACTTTCTAGCAGCTCGATTTGGCGCTCAACTTCAAACTCAATCGCCTTTTCAATAAAGCGGAAAGAGTTGATGTTTTTCAACTCGGCACGCGTCCCCAAAGGCTCTCCTGGTCGACGTACGGATACGTTCGAATCGACACGGAAAGAGCCTTCCTGCATATTGCCATCACAGATACCTAAGAAAGTGACCAGTTCATGCATTTTACGTGCATAAGATACTGCTTCTTGTGCAGATGACAAATCCGGCTCGGAAACAATTTCCAACAAAGGGGTGCCTGCACGGTTTAAATCAATCCCAGTCATGCCCGGCACAATACCATGATTGGATTTACCGGCATCTTCTTCCAAATGGGCACGGGTCACACCAATGCGTTTAATTTGCCCATCGACATCAATATCTAAATAGCCCTTACCCACAATCGGGTAATCCATTTGCGTGGTTTGATAGCCTTTTGGCAAATCCGGATAAAAATAGTTTTTGCGGTCAAACACCTGTTTTTTGCCTAATTCCGCATTTAATGCGATACCCAGCGCAATACCCTTAGCAATCACGGCATGATTCACCACCGGCAACATACCAGGCATCGCTAAATCAACCGCACAAGCCTGACTATTCGGCGCTGCGCCATAAGCAATCGACGCACCCGAAAAGATTTTCGACTTGGTGGTCAACTGAGCGTGAATCTCTAAACCAATTACAACTTCCCAACTCATTAAATTCTCCCTGCGCTTATCGGTACTGCTCTGGCATCTGTTGGTGCCAGTTCGTGACTTGTTGGAATTGGTGACCAATATTCAGCAACTTCGCTTCCGAAAAGTACGGCCCCACAATATGCAATCCGACAGGACGACCTTGAGCAAAACCAGCCGGAACAGACATCGCAGGAAAGCCCCCTAAGTTGACCGGAATGGTGTACAAATCCGCCAAATACATACTCGTTGGATCATCGGTTTTCTCACCGAGATTAAACGCAGGCGTTGGAGCGACTGGGCCCATAATGACATCACACTGCTCAAAAGCCTGAGTAAAATCATCACGCACCATACGGCGCAAACGCTGAGCCTTTAGATAGTACGCATCGTAATAACCGGCCGACAACGCATAGGCTCCGACCATAATACGACGCTTCACTTCAGCCCCAAACCCTTCAGCGCGTGAACGCTTGTACAAATCTTCTAAGTCTTGTGGCTGAGCACAACGATACCCAAAACGCACGCCGTCATAACGCGATAAGTTAGAAGACGCTTCGGCCGGAGCCAAGACATAATACGCCGGCACGGCCAAATCTTTGTTCGGAAGCGAAACAGGCAACACCGTCGCACCGAGTTTTTCGATTTCGGCAATTGCGGCCTTAACAACCTGCTCGACATCCGCATCCAAGCCTTCACCAAAATACTCTGCTGGGACGCCGACCTTCAATCCGGCTAAAGAGTCATTCAAATTGGCAGAAAAATCTGGACGCGACATCTCTAAACAGGTCGAATCACGCTCATCAAATTCACTCATGGCATTTAGTAGCCAAGCGGACTCTTCTGCCGAACGCGTCATCGGCCCTGCTTGGTCAAAACTTGATGCATAAGCGATGATTCCAAAACGAGAAACCGTACCGTAAGTTGGTTTAATGCCGGTAATGCCACAGAAGCTCGCTGGCTGGCGAATCGAACCGCCTGTATCTGTACCCGTCGCTAAAGGCGCTAAATTCGCCGCAATCACTGCCGCTGCACCACCTGATGAACCACCTGGAACGGCGTTCAAATCCCATGGATTTTTAGTTGGACCATAGTAAGAACTTTCCGATGAAGAACCCATCGCAAACTCATCCATGTTGGTTTTGCCCAAAATCGGCATACCGGCTTTTTTCAACAAAGTAACCACGTGCGCATCATATGGCGCAATGAAGTTATCCAACATTTTTGATGAACACGAGGTTTTCACGCCGTCAGTACAGAAAATATCTTTGTGCGCGATTGGAATACCGGTCAATTGACCGGCCGCGCCGTTTTTCAGGCGAACATCCGCTTCTTTCGCCATTTCCAACGCCAATTCCGGCGTAACCGTTACGTAGGCATTCAGTTCAGGATCAAATTCGGCAATGCGGTCTAAGTAATGTTGCGTTAACTCAACACTGGTAATTTCTCCAGCGTGCAGCTTTTCGCTCATCTGTTTTACGCTTAATGTATGTAACATTTTAATCTCTTATCATTCAATAACTTGTGGTACGAGATACATCTCTTTCGCCGTAGCCGGAGCAACGCTCTGCAACTTTTCATGTTGATCCGCTTCGGTGACTTGATCAACACGCAGACGTTGCGCAACTTCATGCGGATGCGCCATCGGCTCAACACCTTCGGTATTAACAGCTTGCATCTGCTCAAATAAATCAAGCACTTTACTCAGCTTAGCGGAAACCGGTTCCACCTCATTCTCCGCGACGGCAATCATCGCCAAACGCGAAATATATTCGACTTCGCTTTTTCCTATCGACACTGTGCTACTCCCAGTTTGGATATGTGTTCTTGCCCAGAATGACGGGCGCAAAAATAACGCAGTAAAATACCATAAATTATGGTGTAGATACAGTGTTACAGGCCAACAAGGGCGATTAATCGAGCATATCAGTTCACTATCATTCAGTATTAGGCATGCACAAAACAACGAGATTTAAGCGCCAAACAGGAGGCTCGGAGAGTTTTCGGTTTTATCCTGGGTTTTGCGCTCAAGAAGTCTTCTTTCACTTAATTAATTCAGTTAGAATAACGAAATTGTTTTTTGACCGATCATCAAGGATGCAGCAGAATGTTTCGCAAATTAATGGGCCTTTTCTCGAACGACCTTTCAATTGATTTAGGTACAGCCAATACGTTAATTTACGTGCGTGGCAAAGGGATGGTCTTAAACGAACCTTCGGTGGTCTCGATTCGCAATAACCATCGCGGTAGCGGCATGCGTTCTATTGTCGCGGTGGGTGAAAACGCGAAAATGATGCTGGGTAAAGAAAACAAAGACATTCAAACCGTGCGCCCGCTGAAGGACGGCGTGATCGCAGACTTTGAAGTAACTGAAAAAATGTTGCAGTCCTTTATCCGTAAAGTCCACGAAGCGCGCTTTTTTCAACCCAGCCCACGTGTTCTTGTGTGCGTACCTTGTGGCTCTACTCAGGTAGAACGTCGTGCAATACGTGAATCGGCTGCTGGCGCCGGGGCACGTGAAGTGTATCTAATTGAAGAACCAATGGCCGCCGCGATTGGCGCGGGCATGCCAGTTTCCGAACCGACCGGTTCAATGGTGGTTGATATTGGCGGCGGCACGACAGAAGTTGCCACTCTTTCTCTTAACGGGATTGTCTGGTCCGATTCCGTCAAAGTCGGCGGAGACCGCTTTGATGACGCCATTATTAAATATGTACGCCGTAACTACGGCATGGTGATTGGCGAATCAACCGCAGAACGAATTAAAAAAACCATCGGTACGGCTTATCATGACGTCAACCCAATGACCATGGAAGTGCACGGTTCGAACATGGCAGAATCCGCACCACGCCGCTTCACCCTCAACAGCAACGAAGTGCTGGAAGCGCTGCAAGAACCCTTACACGCCATCATCAGCTCAGTGCGTACCGCTCTGGAAAACACGCCACCAGAATTAGGGGCAGACATTGCTGAACACGGCATTGTACTAACCGGCGGTGGTGCCTTGTTGCGAAACATTCACACACTGATTTCGGAAGAAACCGGCATCCCTGTCATTATCGCCGACGACCCATTGACTTGCGTCGCTCGTGGCGGTGGCCGTGCGTTGGAATTAATGGATGAAAAAGGCTTAGACGTCTTCTCATTTGATTAATCGAGCTTGAGCTTTCAGGAGACCTCATATCAATCAATTCGCAACGACGCCACAAAAAGACGCTATCCACTTTTTGGTGGCGTTTTTTTTATCTATTGCCGTCATCGCTGCCGACCATAACAGCGATTTCATGCGCGATTTACGCAGCGCGCTGCTGACGCTACTCGACCCGATTGAACGCATCGCCCAAACGCCACAACAGATCTATAACAACCTCACCACCGACTTCACTTCATTTGATGAAATCAAACAAGAAAACGAGCGTCTAAAAACCGAACTGCTCCTGCTCAAAGCCAAACAACAGCAGCTGATTAAAATGGAACAAGAGGTCAGCCGTTTACGCGCCCTGCTCGGCACCACTGGCCGCGTGAACAACGCTACCTTTCAAATCGCCACCGTAAACTTTTTTTCCAGTAACCCGTTGTCGCAATTTATTACCATCAATAAAGGCGCAATGGATGACGTCAAACCTCAACAGACGGTGATTGATGCGCTTGGGATTATTGGGCAAGTTGTCAACACGACACCACATTCCTCAAGAGTCTTACTGATTACCGACCCCGCCCATCAACTACCCGTCCGTATTCAGCGCACAGGGCAACGCGGGATTCTCAGCGGCAGCGGCCACGACAATACCCAATTAAACTTCATCCCCAAAAGCAGCGAAATCTTGGTTGGCGACTTACTCGAAACTTCTGGCCTAGGCGGCATTTTCCCTTCTGGCTATCCGGTGGCAATTGTTTCCAAAGTGATTAGCCGCGCAAGCGACCCTTATTATGAAATCTTTGCCACGCCACTTGGACAACTCAACCAAGCGCGTCAGGTACTGATACTAAAACAACAACGCACGCCTTTTGCCAAAATCAACACCGACTTGGACACCGAACTCTCGCCCAACAGCGCGACCGATTCAACTCTAGATAGCATCAACAGCGGTCAAATAGACAGCAAACCAGCCGGACAAAATTAACGATGGGCGATAACTTCATTTACATTTCTAGCCGTCAAGTACGCTGGCTAATTATTCTCAGCTTTATCTTTGCGTTATTGCTGGACAGCATTAATCTGATTGGTCAAAACTACTTGTTTCTGCCCCCCTTCACCCTTTTGGTTTTGCTCTATTGGAGTGGGCATTTTTTAGATTACACCTATCTGACCACCGCCTTTATTATTGGGCTTTTAGCAGACACGCTTTACCAAAGCACTTTAGGCTTACACGCACTGATTTATATCGTACTAACCTTTATGATGCTCCGTCATCGCCTGCGCTTTCGAGGCTACTCCCTGCCGCAACAAGCGTTAAATATCATTGTTTTTATGTTCATCTTCCAACTGCTGCATCTGTTGATGCTTACCCCAAAACTCGACTCAACAGAACAATTGTCGTTTTGGCTAATGCCTATCGTGGCCGCTTTTTTCTGGCTGCTATTCGCCAAACTCCTTAACCTACTGACACAGCAAAATGCGGTTGAAAAATAACATTGACAAGCACACAATCTGACCATGCAACCAGAACGCCTCGAATTTAGTACCGATCAGCAAAACCAAAAGCGTAAACGGCAATTCCGTTCACGCTTGGTGATTGCATTTCTATTTGTCAGTGCGTTGTTTCTGTTTCTAATAGGGCGTATGGCTTATCTACAGTGGCTAAACTATGACCGCTATCATGGCCTAGCCGAAGGCAACCGAATTTCAATTGAAGTCCTGCCACCAACACGCGGTAAAATCTATGACCGCAACCATATTCTGATTGCTGATAATCAACCAGTATTCGCCATCAAACTGATCCGTGAAGACATGAGCGACATCGGGAGTTTCGAACAAGATCTCAGCCAAATCTTGGACAGTTACCCACAAGCCAAAATGGACGATTTCTTCAATAAATTCCGCAAGGGTCGTCGCGCCAAAACCTACACGTTACCGTACACCTTAAACGAGCAAGAAGCCGCACGCTTTGCCGTACTCAATCACAAACACCCCGGCGTCACTCTCAGCAGCCGCCTCAAGCGCACCTACCCATTCAAAAATACCGGTGTCCATGCCATCGGCTATGTCGGTCGCATTAACTTGCGCGAACTGGAAACCCTGGATGAAAAACGGTATCTCGGAACGGAAATCATCGGCAAGTCCGGCATTGAGAAATATTACGAAGACATTTTGCATGGCTATCCAGGCGTTCAGCAGGTTGAAACCAACGTACGTGGCTCGGTGCTGCGCAAGCTGGAAACAACACCGGCGGTTCCAGGACAAGACATCCATCTGACGCTAGACATCGAACTGCAAAAATTTTCCGAACAACTGATGGGCGGTCGTCGCGGCAGCATTATTGCGATTGATCCACAAAACGGCGAGATTCTGGCCTACGTCAGCACCCCGACCTTTGACCCAAATCTCTTTGTCGACGGCATTGACGGCAAATCCTACAGTACGTTGCTCAACGACCCTAATCGACCCTTTATCAACCGTGCAATCAATGGCCAATACCCACCAGGCTCAACCATTAAGCCGTTTATCGCGCTAGGCGCGATTGAAAACGATTACATCACGCCACAGAAAAAAATCTACGACCCCGGTTTTTTTGAGTACAAAGATCACCGCTACCGTGACTGGAAACGGACCGGCCATGGACTGGTCGACATGCATCTGGCAGTCGCACAATCCTGCGACACCTATTTCTATGAACTCAGCCTAGATATGGGCATTGATGCAATTCATGACTCCATGGCCCCCTTTGGTTTTGGCCAACGCAGCGGCATCGATACGCCGGGCGAGTCCAAAGGCATCCTGCCTTCGCAAGCCTGGAAGCGCGACACCAAAGGTAAGCCCTGGTATCGGGGCGAGACGATTATCTCGTCGATTGGCCAAGGCTATCACCTGAGCACACCGATGCAGTTGGCTCGAGCGACCGCCATCTTGGCAAATCGTGGCAAGCAGATTACTCCACATCTGCTGCAAAATCTCCAAAAAGAGCATGACATCGTGCCAATGCAAATCGAAATCAAAAAAATAGAGCACTGGGAAAAAGTCATACAATCCATGGTTGCCGTGATGCACGGCCCGACAGGTACAGCACGGCGCTTTGGCCAGGACTTACCATTTACGATGGCCGGAAAAACCGGTACTGCACAGGTCTTTAGCTTGAACGAAGCCGATTACGATGCGGCTAAATTAGATAAATCTCTGCATGACCATTCGCTATTTATTGGCTTTGCGCCCGCAGAGCGGCCACGCATTGCCGTGGCGGTGATTGCTGAAAACTCCGGCAGTGGCTCAAAAACCGCCGCGCCGATTGCCGTCAATGTTATCAAACGCTATTTACGTCCGGAGTTGCCATTAACCCCGCTTCCCGACATCTCAGGAAATGACCGATGAGAATCCATGATGAAAAAGAGCAGGTCTACCGCCGCAATCGTGGCCTACTCAATCGCCTGCACCTAGACGGCTGGCTACTGCTGGGCGTGTTATTGTTATTAAGCAGCAGCGTGGCCATTGTGTATAGCGCTTCGGGCGGTGATTGGGCGGTAACGCAACGTCACATAATGCGTGTCACTTTTGCTTTTGGCTTAATGCTGCTGTTCGCTCAAATTAAGCCATCAATTATCTTCCTATTCACCCCATTTTTATATCTCTTCGCCTTGGCCTTGTTAATCGCCGTGCCACTTTTTGGGGTCATCGGCATGGGAGCCCAGCGCTGGTTGGAGTTTGGTCCGGTGCGCTTCCAACCCTCCGAACTGATGAAAGTGGTTCTGCCGATTATGATTGCGTGGATTTTTGCGCACACCAGCTACCCACCAAGCTATCAGCGAATTTTCGTTGCCTTGCTGGTCATCGGATTAAGTGCTGGATTAATCGTTATCCAGCCGGACCTAGGCACCTCTCTGCTGATTGCCATGTCTGGCCTATTTGTCATTTTCTTTGCTGGCTTGCCGTGGAAAATGATTATCGCAGCGCTGCTCGCAGTTGCCGCCGCCATCCCGATTGCGTGGGAAAATATGTACGATTACCAAAAACAGCGTGTCATGACGTTCTTAAACCCAGAGTCTGACCCGCTTGGCTCGGGCTATCACATTATTCAATCAAAAATCGCCATCGGCTCTGGCGGTATCGAAGGCAAAGGATATTTGGGCAGCACCCAAGCACATTTGGAGTTTTTACCCGAAAGTACCACCGACTTTATCTTTTCGGTTCTCTCTGAAGAATTTGGTTTAATTGGGGTTATCTCCCTGCTGGCGATGTATCTTTTCGTGATTGCTCGCGGGCTTTATATCGCGGCGCAAGCCCAAGACCAATTCACCCGCTTAATTGCCGGCAGTCTCACGATGATTTTCTTTGTATATGTATTCGTCAATATCGGCATGGTCAGTGGATTACTGCCGGTGGTCGGCTTGCCGTTGCCACTGATCAGTTACGGCGGCAGTTCACTGGTAACCCTAATGATTAGCTTTGGCATCTTGATGTCCATTCAAACGCATCGAAAAATGCTCACCGAATAAACCGATTCGTTCCGTGCCAACGAGAAAACTCTGCGGCAACCCTTGAAAGCACCCTCAGTCGGTTTAGGTTTTCGCACAAAATGTGGTACATTAGCAGGCAATTTTACAAACCGACCTGCGCCAATTGCGGCGTTATTTACGTGTCGGTTGTTCGTTAATCGAGAATTGGAAAAAAGTCTAATTACTATGTATTACACACCTGCCTTAAGTCACACAATCCGTCTGTTCATTCTCAGCTGCATGCTTATATTCAGTGCGGTGAGCAGTGCCAACCCAACCGCCATTGCGGCTATTCAAACACCGCACGTCGTTCCATCACCGCCGGAAATTGCTGGTAACGCCTATCTATTGATTGATTTTGACAGTGGTCGCATTTTGGCTGAAAAAGACGCTGATAAACGTGTTGAACCTGCCAGCTTAACCAAAATTATGACCGGCTATGTGGTGATTAATGAATTAAACAACGGCAATATGAGCATGGATGACATGGTCACCATCTCACAAAAAGCCTGGAAAATGCCGGGCTCAAAAATGTTTATCGAAGTCGGCAAGCAAGTTGCTGTGCGTGATTTAATTAAAGGCATGGTCATTCAATCTGGTAACGACGCCTCAGTCGCACTGGCTGAACACATCGCCGGCAGCGAAGAAGTGTTTGCACAATTAATGAATAAATACGCCAAATCGCTTGGCATGACCAATACACATTACGTCAACGCCACCGGTCTACCGCACGAAGAGCACTACACCAGCGCGCACGATTTAGTGTTATTGACCAAAGCACTTATCAAAAACTTCCCAGAAGAGTATTCATGGTATTCCGAGAAAAAATTCACGTTCAACGGCATCACTCAATACAACCGCAATAAACTGTTATGGCAAGATGAGACGGTCGACGGCTTAAAAACTGGCCACACCGAAAGCGCTGGATACTGTTTAGTTTCGTCTGCAAAACGTGATGATATGCGTCTTATTTCGGTGGTTCTTGGCACCAATAGCGCCAATACTCGCGTACAAGAAACTCAAAAATTGCTTAACTACGGCTTCCGCTTCTTTGAAACCCATAAAATGTACAACGCATTTCAGCGCCTGAAAGACGTGACCGTGTGGGAAGGTAACCGCGATCTAATCGGACTGGGACTGGCTGAAGATCTTTATGTAACCGTACCTCGCGGCCAATATAACAATCTTAAATTAGACACCTTAGTCGCAAACGCCATTAAAGCGCCCATTGGCGAAGGCAGCGAAATCGGTCAGTTAAAAGTAACGCTTGGCGACAAGGAAGTTGCCTCACGCCCACTGATCGCATTAGATTCAGTGCAAGAAGGTTCTTTCTTCAAAAAACTGATTGACCAAGTAAAAATGACTTTCCAGTCACTCTGGGACAAGAGCGCTTAAAACAAGCCATTCTCCCTCAAACTTGATTTTCTAATAACAGCCGTAGTTGACTTTGAGCCGCTGCGGCTTTTTGGATTTTATGACAATGACAACAGATTTACACACTCCCGATAGCGAAACTTTAATTGAATTTCCATGCGACTACCGCCTTAAAGCGATGGGCGAAAATAACGATGCGTTCATCGAACTGGTCTACCAGATTACCTGTAAGTATGCGCCGAACACACCGCGCGATAACATCAAGGTCAGCAACTCAAAAGGCAAACGCTTTATCTCAGTAAACATCACTTTTTACGCGACCTGCATAGAACAAATTCATGGCATTTATGGCGAATTAAAGCAGTATCCAGAAGTAAAAATGACGCTGTAAATGATGCCTATCCGCGTTAAATACTTAGGACTACAAGACTATCAAAACACTTGGCAAGCGATGCAAGCGTTCACCAATCAGCGCAGCACCAGCACAGCGGATGAATTGTGGGTAGTCGAACACCCACCGGTTTACACCCAAGGATTAAATGGCAAAGCGGAACACCTGCTGCGTCCCGACCCAAGAATACCGATCGTCCAAAGCGATCGCGGCGGACAAATTACCTATCATGCACCTGGACAATTAATCGTCTATGTCTTAATCGATTTGAAACGCCGAAAACTCGGAGTGCGTGCGTTGGTATCCATTCTGGAGAACAGCATTATCGCCCTTTTGGCAGACTATGGCATTCAGGCCTACGCACGTGTCGATGCGCCTGGAGTCTATGTCGATGGTCAAAAAATCGCCTCACTCGGCCTCAAAATCCGCAAACAAAAAAGCTATCATGGCCTCGCGTTGAATGTCGCAATGGATTTAACCCCGTTTCAGGCCATTAACCCATGCGGATTAGCGCAAATGCAAATGACTCAACTCAGCGCATTACTACCAAAACCGCGCTTACCTGGGCTAGACACGCTTGGCAGAGAGCTGTGCCAACACTTAGAGCAACAAATCGAACAATCCTCTACTATCGAATTAAGCGCCGATTTTTGAAAATTCTGCGAATGAATTATAATAGGCGCCTTTTAAGCGAATACGAGTACTAACTATGTCACAACCCCCGCAGCGACAAGAGATTCAACTGGAGCAAATTGGCAACCTCAGTAATCTCAAAGAGCGTAATGCAGCCATGCCAAAGGGTCAGTACAAAACCAAATCGCTGAAATTACGCCCAGATCCAGAAGCGCCAAAATTGAAAAAACCGCGCTGGATTAAAGCACAACTCCCAAAAGCAAAAGACATTCACCGCATTCGGGAACTCAAAAACATCATGCGCGAACAAGGCCTACACAGCGTCTGTGAAGAAGCCTCTTGCCCCAATCTTGCGGAATGTTTCGGTCACGGCACCGCTACGTTTATGATTATGGGCGATATTTGCACGCGTAAATGCCCATTTTGCGATGTTACGCACGGTCGACCAAAACCGTTAAATCAAGAAGAACCGGCGCATCTGGCACGCACCGTAAAAGCGATGGGCTTGAAATACATTGTCATAACCTCCGTTGACCGCGATGACTTACGTGATGGTGGCGCCCAACATTTTAACGACTGTGTCGCCGCCATTCGTAGCGCATCACCGCAAACCAAAATTGAAACGCTTGTACCGGATTTTCGTGGTCGCTTGACGGTCGCTCTGGAAACATTGAACCAGCAACCACCAGATGTGCTGAACCATAATTTGGAAACCATCCCACGCCTCTACGAAGAGGCGCGTCCTGGTGCCGATTATCAATCCTCTTTGGATCTACTCAAACGCTTTAAAGCACTGCACCCCGAAGTTAAAACTAAATCTGGGTTAATGGTCGGTTTAGGGGAAACCATGGATGAACTGCTGCAAGTGATGCATGATTTACGTGCCCACGATGTGCAAATGCTCACCGTTGGCCAGTATTTACAGCCAAGCAGCTTTCACTTAGCCGTGAAAAAATACTGGAGCCCTGAAGAGTTCAAAAAAATAGAAGACGCCGGTTATCAAATGGGCTTTGAAAACGTCGCCGCTGGCCCAATGGTTCGCAGTTCGTACCACGCCGATTTACAAGCCAAAAGCAGTGACAAACAAGATGTGAGTTTCAACATTAATTTGGACTGAACAACATTATTTTGGATTCTACAAAATTAATTTGTACTGAGAATGGCCGAAATCTTTCAAAACACACCGCCTATAAAAGAGTTTCCCAATGGAAACTGGACAATCATCTGGCACGGACGGATCACCAGAAATCCTCAAGTACCGTCCGAGCCACTAATTGAAGTAGGCATTCGCTCTAAGCATGGTGATCGAACAATCGAAATCGGAGTCGGCCAACTTCCACTTCTAAAAATCGGTTCTAATTGGAGAGATAAACGGCTCACTATTTACGAACCTGACCAAATTGAAAATTTCATCTTACCCAAGATCAATATCACTCCGGATTGCATTCGTATCATCGAAGCATGGGATAAAATCGAAGCCGGAAAATATGCCATACCACCTACCATTCGAGATATTCCTAAAGAATTTGCCTCATCGAGTTGCCTTGCAATTGAATATAACCAAGACCCTTACGGAATTATCATCCCAGCCTCCGAAGTTGCCCGCTTTTATTATTGCCATTCTACTGACCTAGCCCATAGTGCATTTTGGGGAGAATACAGTTATGACCTTAACGATATTGTTAATTATGAAAAATGCGGTTTTGATTCAGAATTAGACAGAGCTATTGTTCATTTAAGGCAGCGATTTTCCGATATTGACGCTTGGACAATAGGCAGAATCCTTTTCGACGAAAACGCTAAGCATGGCGTTCAAGAAATTCATAAAAGCTTACTCAGAAACTTAGACTCGAATAAATCCGGCTTCTTCGAATGCGCTATTCCTTTTATTGGCACAACTCGCTGGAAGGCAAAAGGCTTACAAATTGGAACTAAAGAACGCCCACGATACCTAATACTTCAATTACTGAAGTGCTCACATCCATTCCCTTTCTCTCAGCTTCAAGTCGACCGAGATAATAATTCGACAAAGGCCGATTCCGAAACAGATATGGAGCAGGAAGAAAAGAAAACCTACGACCGAAACCTAAACAGAAACGATGAAAAGGAAATTGATGGTCAAGAGCTGAATAGTGAAAAGGAAACGCACAAAAACCTTCCAATTCAAAATATTCTCATCCAATCGGCTCAATTCGATTTTTTAGAAAATAAAGAAATCATCAAACCGGAGAGCAAAGAATACAACCGCTATAAATCCCCTCCAAACAAACCTAAAGCGCCGGAAGCCGACGGTCTAGGAACTGGTCAAGGCAACTACGGCAAAGACTCGACCAACCAACAGGCTAAAATCAATCGAAGCAAAGGCGTCGGCGCAGACTTGGAAATGCTTCAGGAAGCGGTAAAACAACTTGCCAGTGATGGCATGAAGATAAAAATTAGAAGAATTGACGTTGTCCCTCTGTCTGAAGCCAGTACAAGAAGGCAATGGGCTTATTTGGAATCCGCTAGCAAAACCCGAAGAAGCTATATTGCCGTCGATATTAAGCACAATGGTAATCACTACTGTTGGATTGATATCCAACAACGTCGAAAAAACGAATGCACCGTTGGATTAATCAAAAGCAAAAAAATAATCGGCGACCAAACTCTCGATACAATTATGAAGAACTTAACCCGCTACAAAGGTGTGTGGGATGGAACCAAAGGCTCTGTCGTTTCTGGACTGTCTTTAGATTTTGAAAGAGTTCTTCACACATGGAATTCTATCGACAAACTAGAATCAGTCATCATTCAAAAAATTTCTGTTTAATTGTAAGGTTTCACTTCATGACAGACACCGTCGATCAAAGAACAAGAAGTAAGATGATGTCTAAGGTTAGAAACAAAAACACTTCCATCGAGTTAGTGGTAAGAAAAGCGCTTTTCGTAAGAGGTTTCAGGTACAAAATTAACGACAGGACACTCCCCGCAACACCTGATATAGTTCTACCAAAATACAAAGCGGTAATTTTTGTTCACGGCTGTTTTTGGCATGGACATAACTGCCCGCACGGTAAGCTACCAAAATCAAACCAAGAGTTTTGGTCAAACAAAATAAAATTAAATAAATCTCGTGATCGAAAAAATATCGATAGACTAATCAATCAAGGTTGGCGAGTTGCCACAGTCTGGGAATGCTCATTACGAGGTAAAACACCTAAAGAAGTCACGTTAGTAATTAAAACTCTTAAAACCTGGTTAACCAGCGATTCGCAATATATAAAAATCCCTTGAAACGAGACAGTTTCTATTAGAAAATAACAATATTATAGATTGAGTCCAATAATGTTAAATCCAAACCACCTTATACTTTCACAGTATCGACACAATTCCGAATACGATGACTTAGTAGGGTTTTTGTACCATTTCCCAGAAAAATATAAAAATCAAATCACAGAAAATAGTGAATTTATTTATTACGAGCCGGCGAAAGCCGGAACTGGTACCTACTTTGGATATGGAAAAATTGGCTCAATCGGCGTTCGTAAAGATGGTCAATTTTTTGCACAAATAACTGAATATCGGACATTTCCGAAAGAAGTACCTTTACGTAAGGAAGATGAATCTCTATGGGAAAGCTCCTCTACCTACAACCCTCAAAATGCTGTTAGATACACCACAAAAGAAATTCAACAACAAATTTGCAATTATGCGGGGTTAAAAGTCCAACCGAAAGCGGCTTCATTTAAAACTAGAGCTAGAACAGTTGATATGCTGGGTCGCCAACAAATAGCCAGCATACCTACAGCAATTAACGAACTTTTTAAAAATGCTCATGATGCTTATGCAGACAATGTAATTGTCGATTACTACACATCAGATAAACTGTTTGTTCTTCGTGACGATGGCTTGGGCATGACACTCGAAGATTTAACCAACAGATGGTTAACTCTCGGCACTGATAGTAAAGTCGAAAACAGTAAAAACCTCAGACCACCTCAAATTGATCCTACCAAAGAAAAAAGACCTTCTATGGGGGAAAAAGGTATTGGTCGATTAGCGGTCTCAATTATAGGACCACAAGTTTTACTTTTAAGCCGGTCTAAACGATTTAACGAAAATAACGAACCTATTTTAGGTGATGTTATTGCAACATTTATTAACTGGGGGTTATTCGAGATTCCTGGAATCAATATTGAGCAAATCACCATTCCAATTAGAACATTCATCAATGGTAATTTACCTGATGAAATCGATGTATCGGAAATGGTTAAGGAAGTGAAAGCTAACCTTGAAACTCTGCGTCAGCTAACTCCTACAGATCTCTATGAAAGAATTTCTAATGAATTAAACAGCTTTAAATTCAATCCAAAATCGGAAGAAGTATACCTTCAGAACTCAGACATACAAAAAATGAAGGAACAGGGAGAGCATAACCCTCTTATCTTATCCGAATATGCAGGAACTCATTTCTACATATCCCCTTCCGACGAAAGTATCCTTGAGGACTTAACAACTGACTCCGTTGAACCCTCTAAACTAGAAAAATATCTCCTTGGTTTCACCAACACCATGCTACCGGAGCATAAAGCTCCTCATATCAAAGCGAGTTTCAGACAACATAATAAAACCGACGATTTATCAATAGATATCATCAAAGAATCGGATTTCTTTACACCGGAAGACTTTTCCAAATCTGACCATCATTTTTACGGTAATTTTGATGAATACGGTCAATTTCACGGCTTTGTGTCTATCTATGGTACAGAACCTATTGAATACCATCTTCCATGGCCTGGAAACTATGGAAAAAAGACTGATTGTGGAATGTTTCAGATCAATTTCGCATCAATACAAGGGAATTTATCGGAAAGCTCTCTTCCTCCTTTAGTCCAAAAAGAAATGTATACAAAAACAGAAAAACACGGTGGATTGTATATTTATAAAGATGGAATTAGAGTTCTACCGTATGGAGACGCTGATTTTGACTTTTTGGAAGTCGAGAAACGTAGAGGTAAAAATGCAGGAGCCGCTTATTTTAGTTATCGCAGAATGTTTGGTGCCATAGAAATAAATCAAACGGATAATTCGGATTTAAAAGAAAAAGCCGGGCGTGAAGGATTCCAAGAAAATAAAGCTTATCGACAATTTAAAGACATTCTCAAAAATTTCCTAAAACAAGTTGCCGCAGACTTTACTCAAGAAAAAGGAATCTATTCAGAAGTATTTATAAATGAAAAAAATGCATACAAAGCACAAGACGAATTAAGAAAAAAACGTGAAAAGAAAAAGTCTGAAAAACGATCTAAATTCCTTCTCGAGTTTAAGGCTGCTTTAAATAATTTGCAGTCTCTGGAGCACTTAGACAAAGTTGAAAGCATAAAAAACCAATTAAAACATCAAATAAATCATATTTTGGTTTTTGACGATGCCGAAAAAATTGCTTCCAAGATAATAGAATTAGAAAGTAATGTACTAACAGATTTATCTGTATTAGAAAAAAAATACAGTATATCCAGGCCTCAAGGCATAGTAATCAAAACCAAGACCGACAATGATCTTTGGATTACTTACCAAGCTGAATTAAATAATGCATTAGAAACAGTATTCGAACCTACAAAAGAGTTCATTGAAAAAACAATCTCCGATGCAATTCAAGACGCTAGAGTTGAAGTAGATAGACGACGTCGAATAGAAAGCTCTTTAAAATTTCATATTTCAGAAACTAAAAAAGTCGCTAATAGCGAAAGCAAGCAAGTACTTAAACAAAACGAAAGTGTCGATGCAGAGGTTAAAAAAGTAGCTCGAGAAAGTATTCGTAGAATTGAAGAAACGATTAGAAGCGTAACTGAAGACTTTAACAAAACCGATTTTTCAAATATGACTGAAACCGAAATAGCCGAATTAAGGCTTAGGTATGAAGATCAAATTGATACTGTCGCTGCGAAAGAGAAAAAAACATTACAAACTATTCAGACGCTGCTTGAAAGTGTTTCGTGGGACTTTGATGACCAAGGGAATATTGCAACTGACTTAGACATATATGAAGCAAATGAACGTGCCTTGAATGAAGCCAACGAACAAATTAAGTCAGACATGCAGTTGGCGCAAATAGGTACAGCAATCAACATCATTAATCATGAATTTGACAGCAGCATCAGAACGGTTAGAAGAAATCTTAGCCGACTAAAAGCATGGGCTGATGTCAATGAAAACCTTCATGAAATTTACCATGATGTTAGAGCAAGCTTTGAACACATAGACGGTTATTTAACTCTATTCTCTCCTCTTAATAGAAGACTGTATAGAACTCAAATCAGTGTATACGGACAAGAAATCTATGATTTCTTGCATGACCTTTTCAAAGTAAGGCTTGAACGCCATGACATTTCATTAACGGCAACCGAGAGCTTTAAAGAGCATTTTGAACAAGGATACCCTTCTACCTTTTATCCAAGCTTTGTCAATTTGTTAGACAATGCAATTTATTGGCTTGGCAAGCTAAGAGTTACTGACAAAACTATTACTCTTGATGTCAAAAATAACTCTTTCGCTATTTCTGACAACGGCCCAGGAATAAGGGATGAAATCAAAGACAAAATATTTGATTTAGGCTTTAGTACCAAAGACAACGGCAGAGGAATGGGCTTATACATAGCTCGACAGTCTCTAAATGAACTAGGTTATGACTTAATTGTCGATTCAAACAACACAGGTACTACCTTTAAAATTATTAAACACGAAGAAGTGAATGATGATGACTCCCTTTGAAACTACATCTAGAGAAATAGCTCTTAACTTTTTACAAACTGTATTAATTATCGATGATGAAATCGAAGAGTCACCACATGAAACAAAATTAGCACCACCACCTCAACCGGAAGAAATTAAAGCTCCAATAGGAAGAGGATTACCAGCATCTTCTCAAAAAGCAAAGATAAATGCGCAAGACAAAAAACCTGAAGAATCTAAAGATGATAGTAGTGAGATAGCTCATACAATCTCGCCAAAAATTTCAGCTCTTTTTGCCAACGAAGGTATTTTATGCTCGATGCTAAAACCGGAGAAAAGTGACCAATACTTCGAAAAACGCACTCAAAAAGCTTTAAGAAAAGCCGATATCACAATCTTAGACTGGAAAATGGCTAAGGAAGGTGCAAACAATGATGCAAGAGTAAAAAGTATTATCGAGTCAATTGTAGGAAATGAAGAAAGTCATAAACAAAAAGCTCTTAGATTTATCGTTATCTACTCCGGAGAACACAAGCTTCTTGATGAGCATATTCATTCAACGAAAACCTGGGTTGATGACTTAACGAGTGAAGTGGGAAAAATTGAAGGTGAACACGATCACCAATTAAGTTATAACCACCTTAAGTTTTGCTTTTACGCTAAACCTAATGAACACAACACCGAAATTAGCCATATCCATCGTAAAGAGGATGAACTGGTTAATTCAGTGATTAATGATTTTGCGAAAACGATACAAGGAATCACGCCTAATCTAACGTTACATTCCATTACTAGTATCAGGGAAAATACTCATCGATTACTACAAAAATTCTCACACGAAATTGATGGTGGTTATCTAGCTCATAGAATCATGCTCCCTAACCCTGAAGAAGCTGAAGAGCAATTTATCGACTTATTTGCTCACGAATTAAAATCAATTTTAGATGATTCCAAAATTGAGTTGTCCGATGAGGCAATTAAAAACTGGGCCCAACACAGATTGGATCATTTGGATGAAGCAAAACAATTACAACTATACAGAGACACTTTCTTTAGTAACTTTTCATACACCAACTCCGACAGTGCAATATCTACGTTAAGTCCCTGTCTTACAAAGCCAGAAATAGAGGGAATTAGTAAAGTTGAAGATAAAAAATTGCTCTTCACAACTGACGGTAAAGTTGAAGAATTAATAGAAACAAAAAAAGCTGATTTAAAGAAAAAATATATTGATCATGTTATCCCTAGCTTGCCGAATAATCTCTTCAAACTCAAAATAGCTAAATGTCTGAAGGTACATATAGATAAAACGAATCCATCTTATCTAACAAACCTTTTACCATGTGAAACAACTGATTCTAATGATCAATTTGGTCTATTAACTACAACAAGAACTTTTTATTCTTCACCAACTCCAACCCTCAATCTTGGATCAATAATCAAACACAATGAGCAGTATTATTTATGCATTTCCCCTCGGTGCGATACCGCTCGTGTAAAAGCTGGAGAAGGAAAGGAAACGGCGTTCCAGTTACTGCCATTAAAGCCTTCAGAAAAAGATGTCTATGATGTAATTGTTAAACAACCTGAAGCTGAGATTATCAAATTAAAAATTATTTATACACCAACAAAGCTTAAAAGCATCATCTTTCCACAAACTCAAGCAGATAACAACAAACCTATTAGAGCCAATCAAGATGAAAAATTTATAGATATTAATAAGATGGAATATCAATGGATAGGAGAACTAAAAGCAGATAAAGCGCAACAAGTTCTGAATCAGTTTGCTGCACAGCTATCAAGAGTCGGAATTAATGAATCTGAGGTTTTACGTCGAGCTTATCAAGCACGCTAAATATCAGAGCAAACCAAAAACAAAGAATAATTTCAATTCAATACATTCATTATTGAGGTAATGAGTACCAAACCCAACTCAACAGGAACGGCATTTCCAACTTGTTTCGCTTGCGAAGTGCTCGTACCAGTAAAAATAAAATCGTCGGGAAAAGTTTGAATACGAGCTGCATGCCTGAGAGTAATTCCATGATTTTTCCAAGGATGCACAAAACGACCTTTTGAAGGATTGTGGCAACCAGTAGTAATTGTATTTGCTGGTAAATGGATAAACATTCGCCCGTAGACATCTTTATGACCTCCATAACCGTTAGAGTGACACGGCAATCTAAACTCTTCGCCGGCGTCTTCTCTACTCCCGTTCAAAGGAGTTGCTTGATACTTATTTTCTGACTCCGTTGTTGGAACCATATGAAAATTGCATGGATCATCCTCTCCAATCGGGCAACCAAACTCCAAAGAATCAAGCAAGTTTCTAGCTTGATGTTCATTCAAGCTTGTTTTTCGCAAAAAATAATCAGATATATATTTTTCTTTTAGTTCCTCCGAAATTGGTTCGAAAACAGTAGATACTGTTTTCCATGCTGGCAAACCACCATCAACAACTTCAACAGAATTCGGAGAAAAATGAGTTTTCTTAGGAGGAAATGCAAAACCTTCAATATTCACATCTTCCCTAACCCCAAGGATAAATGCTCTTTTTCTATTTTGCGGTACGCCATAATCCTTGGCATTAATCACATCACAAAATTTGATTTTATAGCCATTATCACTTGCCAGTTTTTTAAATTTTTCTAAGTAATCTGCATGTCTCGCCCAAAACAAACCTGAAACATTCTCTACAAGAAATGCTTGAGGTCGAAACTCTTCTACAAAATCGAAATACCTTAAAAGCAGTTGATTTCGAGGATCATTTACACCCGAATTCTTTATGCGATGTGAAGAAAATCCTTGGCATGGCGGACCACCTAGTATGAGTTGAATTTCACCTCGCTCCAACGCTAATTCTTCCCGAAGATCAGCAGGATTTACTTTTAAGATATCGCCTTCAATAAACTTGGTATTAACATTTAATCGTTCAATCAGGTTTTCTCGGTATGTATTTGAGGCTTGTGAATCCAGCTCTATCGCAGCCAACACATCTATACCAGCCTGGTAAGCAGCTAAACTAAAACCACCTGCACCTGCAAATAAATCAATAGCTGCCATTTATTTTTTTTCCGATGTATTTGTATTCATAAGAAGGGTTTTCAACATCTCACGTCTTTTATAATTAATATTCATATTTCCCACTTCCCTCAAATACCAATCAGGCATACCATCAAAATCTTTTAGCAAATGGTTATAACGGACAGCTCCATCGAGCCACGCCCCTTTCAGGTTATTAGGCCATTCCGATAATAGCCACCAAGCACACTGGATGATTCCAAATCGGCGAATTATATCATTTGCTTCAAAGTGTCTTAAACCGAAATTAGGTCGTTCCAAAACCATCCTGAATTTTGATTCCATAAAATCAAATAACTTTTCAGATACAACCTTTGAGCACAGTAACTTAACGAATTGATGTAAAACCGCCAATTGTTCTGACTGGTATCTGGTTAGCTTATTTTCTTGGATTCCTGAGAGTAGCTGACCCCATCTTGCTGAGGTATCGTTATTCCAAAAAATTGCTTTTTCAGGCTTTGAATCAGCCAAATCAAACCCGCAATTGAAGCAGGTAGATAAAGGTTTATCACAAGCAGTTTCTTCATTGCCTTTGCCGAGTTCAATCCGCTGAAACACAACCGGTTCACCGCAGCATGGACACCGATCATGCATCATTACATTATGCTTAGGGCAAAACGTGTGAAATGCGATGCGCCATTGCGTTCTAAAATAAGGTTCATTACCTTCTTTCAAACATTCAGGACAGAACTGTAAGCCGTGAGATTTACGAGTACGGTGGTAAATTCTTAGCGGAGTAATCCACTTTTCAACACCAGATAACGCAGTATGATCGAACAAAATACCTTCGTATCGTTTAAGCGTTGTTTGGCGTACTCTTTCAATCGGCGTTGCCGTTTTTTCGCAAAGCTTAGTAAGCAACCAATCAGGCGCCAAACGGTCAATGTCGCGATTCCATATCTGGTGTTTCTGACCGAATTCGTGATGACAAAAAGATTGAACCTTCTCTCCGTTAGCGTGAGCGATTCGAACAAGCCATGACGACAATAGTTCATCCTGATAAGGATGGGGATGAACCGGCCATAGCTTACCCGTAAACATCTTCAGATACCCAAAATCTTATCCATTTGCGCTCTTCTATCCGACGGCGCAACCCAATCCATACTATTGAGCAATTTCAACGTAATTTGCTCATCGCCATTTTTAATTGCCTCTATGGCCGACTTGGATAGTAATTTCGCAAGCTCGCCAATATAGCCATCCGTCATCGAATGCAATTTTCCGGCAATATCATCTTCATACAGATACGATGGTTTCTTCAGCGGCAATAAAGCTTCGAAACTTGCCAGCAACCTTTCGTAGTCCTCATCACCTAAACGCCATCTCGGGAGCGGAGCTAATTCAAAACGATTGGCTAGCTGAGGATCTGTTTGAATCGCGTTAAAGGCCTCTCGAATACCAAGGGCAACAATCGGTACTTTTAACTTATTACCGAGTGTTTTAAGTACATTAAGAAAAGATCGTTGCTGATGGGTACTGCCGGCAAGAATATGCTGAACTTCGTCAAGCACCAACATTTTGACCCCAATCCTTTGACAGACCTTAACCACTTGAGAAAGCTTCTTTCCGGCGCTATCGCGTTCTTTAAATTTTTCGTATAACTTGCCGAGAATTTCATCGTACAAACGACCTTCCTCCGGTTTCGGAGGGCAATCAATATACAAAATTGGAACGATCACGTTTTCACCTTCCGGATTATCTTCCGGCGGATGCATACTGCAAAAACGCTTTACCAACATTGTTTTCCCATTATTGGTATCGCCGATAATCAGAAGATTCGGCATACGATCGGAAACCGGATAATGATAAAGCTCATCCATCTTTGCCAGTAACTGTTTAGCTCTTGGATAGCCAACCCAACGTGAGGAACGGATCACTTGCATTCGTTCCTCATTAGACAAGTTCAGAAGTTCACGAGTTTTGGAAGTTAGATGCTCTAAAGTCATAACATTTCATCCAAGTCATCAAAAGGTCTAATCGTTTTTTTAGGTTTAACGACCTCTTTCACCTTTTCATATTCTCCCTCAATCACAACCGGTTTCTTTATATCAGGCTGTATCGGCTGCATTGAAATATGTTTCTTGCGAGCTTGAGAGCGTCTTGCCGATTTTGTTTTCATAGCCGCTGTTTCTTCGATTTCCCGTAACCGAGTCAACATTTCAAATAACTGATGCTCGTCGTGTTTACCTTGATTCTGTTCTTTAAGTCGTTTTTGAGCGGCTTTTAGTTCCCAAATACTTACTGCTGGATAAGCGGTATTGCGATAAGGAATTGAGTAATATTCTTCGGTTAATTCGTCGTAAAACCAAATATGGCTAATATCACGAGGATCACGTCGGACAATAAATTTACGCTTAGCTCTTGGATTGTCCGGATCGACAGAGTTAACCCAGACGCGCAATACATCGGCAAAATAGACCACTTCATCAATCACGACCCCTGTGCGCTGAACCGTTCTTTGAAAATACGGCAGGAAATCTAATCGTAATCTACGCTCGTCCAATATTTTAGGCGGCAGACCTTTACCTGGATTTTCATCATCACCCAGCAAGCCTTCCTTGTATTTAAATAAGGGAGACATTCCTAGCGCAGAATGAACGCGATTATGGTAAACCCCGACAATATAGACTGTGAGCCACTCTTCAAGGTCGGACAAGGTAAGAACGGCATTACCCTCGCTATCGTAATCGCCTTTCTCTTTTACGCCCGAAAACGTAGCCCCCGAAACACCTTTTAACTCTTCGCCAAGCGTCCCCAAATAACGCTCAATATGAGCTCCGTAATTCGGGCGCGCTACCGGTCGCCAATCGACATTAATGCCATATTGGTCGCAAGCCCGCTGGATCATTTTCCCTCTAAATTCAGTTGCATTGTCCATATGCAAACCATCGGGGATCCCCCAACAAGGCCAATCACCGTTAATATTGTATTTAGCGAGCCAATTCTCTTTAGGTAAGATCGCATGAGAAATCGCCAAACCGGTAATCAATCCGGAAGGCGCATCAAAACCGACACGAAATCCCAGAACCATTCTGGAAAAGACATCGAAAACCACGGTAATCCATGGTCGACCAACCGGTTTACGCCAATGATCATCGCAAAGCTGAATATCCAATTCCGTATGATCCACTTGAACATAGGCTAAAGGCCAATCGGCTCCGGGAAATTTCCCTCTGATTGCAGAGTATTTTTCGGCCGCTTTTTTCTGCCCTTCGCGAGCCGCCATCATCTCTTTAGGATTTTTCTTAGTTATCCAATTTCTAATCGTATTGCAGTGCGGAGGCTTGAGATCTTTCAAGCGACATAACCTCTCAACTTCACGACAAACCTTAGCAACCGACTTTTTCTGCTGAGTTTTGTATTCAGTTTGGATAGCCGTTTCGACAATTTCTTTAATCTCCGGCGCTAATCGAGGTTCGCCTTTATCGGTTCGACCTTCTCTAAGTAAATCAGTCACTTTACCGGTTTCTTGAAAACGTTTTATCCAGCCGTATAGAGTATTTGTCGATATCCCGAATTCTTTGGCTCTAGCTTCCACCATTTCACGAGTTCTTCCTGCAACCAGTAATGGCTGAACAATATCAAACCTTTCCATGGCTTGGTTCCAAGAATTATCGGAAATTCTTTGCAAATCATCTGTCTTTTTCGGTTCTTCAAATTTAGATACTGAAACATCAGAGATGGAAACCTCTTTAATAACGCCTGTTTCAGCATGAATGAGAATTACCGTATTTAAACTATTCACTTGGCGGATAAAATAGCGTTCGTTTTGATAAACCACGCTCTCGCCGACTTCAAGTTTAAGCAAACCGTTATCACCCATATCCAAACCCTAAGCTTTCCAATGAATCGGCGTGTTCATATTCAACGGACTGTTCTCCAAATCGCATATTATTTGGCGAGTGCCAATCAAATACCACAGAGTCGGTAACAAGGCAGCCTTATCCCAATCACTTTGCACTAATTCACTCAATAATTGAGCCGGCGTTGAATTTTTCAGTTCGCGGAGTTTATTATCGAGCAGATCCATGTCACCTTCTCTATCCGCACCGCGCCGAATAAATGGCTGAAGAAATTTCGCGTTTTTCTGCAATACTGTACGAATCTCGATTTCGCTCATAATCTTAAACTTCCAATCTTGCTGCTTGGCATAGTGCAAACCCGCTTTCAGCTTTGGCTTTAGCTCATCCCAATCTTTCTTCAAGTCGGAACGATACTTCACTTCGACCAAAACGGTTTCAACTCCATATTCGGTTTTACGCTTAAAAATGACGTCAGGAAAATAGCGGTGGCGCTTACCGTTTTGATCCGTCCACTCTATCTTTACAGGCTGAACTTCAAACTCCAGCACATGGGAATCGAATTCAAGAAGTGTGATAAAATCGCGCTCCAGAGTGGATTCAAACATAGCCGAATCAATTGACTTGCTGGAAGCGTAAATTCCGGTGACATTACGATAGCTTTTCGGGATACGTCTGACAGGCATATTATGTAATCCAGTACAGTTTAATTTTGTATAAAAGTTACCTTGCTAATTCGATTGTAGTTCAGTACAAAATTATTTTGTAGAAAAAGACAGAAAAGAGCACTTCCAGTACAAATTAATTATGGAAGTCATACAAGACATTCAGTTTAACACGCTATAAATTTTAGGAATTGAAGATGGCACAAGATTTAATCCAACGCTTTTTGTTTAAAGAACACCGTGTTCGCGGCCAGTTCATTCAACTGAATACCGCTTGGCAAAAGATGACCGCGCAGCGCCACTATCCAGCGGTTATCAGCAAACTGCTCGGTGAATTAACTGCCGTCAGCGTCATTTTAGCCAGCGGCTTAAAACATCAAGGCAAAATTACCTTGCAAATTCAAGGTTCTGGGCCGGTAAACTTATTGGTAGTCGAAGTCACTCACGATTTTAAACTACGCGGACTTGCCAAAACCTCACAAGCGATTGAAGAGCAAGAAAGCATGGATGAACTGCTTGGTGATGGGCAAATTTTGGTCACCCTAGAAAATACCCAAACCCAGCACCACTTCCAAAGCTATGTGCCGCGTGAAGGCGCGACAGTCGCCGAGTGTTTCGAAACTTTCTTCCAACAATCCGAGCAACTACCATCTAAAATTTGGCTTTCTGCCAATGAGACACAGCTGGGCGGCTTATTACTGCAGAAAATGCCCGATACTGACGAGCAAGATGCCGATGCTTGGGAGCGGATTAGCCATTTAGCCAACACTGTGAAAGACGAAGAACTGCTGAACTTACCGTGTGAAGAAGTCTTACACCGCCTGTTCCATGAAGAAACGCTTGAACTGTTTGGCGGCAAAGCCGTGCAGTATGAATGTCCTCAAGACAAAGAGCGCGTCGACGCCATGCTACGTGGTTTGGGCGAAGCAGAAGTACGCAGTATCTTGGCAGACGAAGGTGAAGTGGTGATTCATAACGAAATCTGTAACTATCACCTACGTTACGATGAAGACGCCATCAACAGCCTGTTTGCCAGCAGCGATACCGTACAATAAATTTGCACGTGAAACCGCTGAGGCTTACCCGTCTTGGCGACGCGTAAAGACCCAATCGGTATCTGAAGACAGTTGCGGCGCAAAGGCATAGCCTTGGTAGTCGAACTGTTTCAGCTCTTCAGCACTTTCCACCTTGTGATCAGCGGCATAACGCGCCATCAGGCCACGCGCTTTTTTGGCGTGAAAGCTAATTATTTTGTATTGCTCGCCTTTCCAATCTTTGAAAATCGGCGTGATAATGCGCGCCTTTAACGCTTTCTTGTCGACCGCTTTAAAATACTCATTCGAGGCCAAATTGACCAGCGTTTGACTGCCTTGCGCGGCCAAATCGACATTTAACGCCTCACTCAATTTACGCCCCCAAAAAGCATACAGATCCTTGCCTTGTGAGTTCACAAATTTGGTCCCCATCTCCAGCCGATAAGGCAACATCATATCGCACGGTTTAAGCAATCCATAGAGCCCAGAAAGAATACGCAAATGGGTTTGCAAATAGTCAATCGAGATTTGATCGAGACTGTAGGCATCCAACCCCTGATAAACATCGCCTTTAAATAACCATGCCGCCTGTTTAGCGTTAGACGCAAATGGATAATGCCAATCCTGAAAACGCTGATAATTCAGTTCGCTGAGCTTTTCACTGATGCCCATTAACTGACCAATATCCACCGGCCCAAGGGCTTTGAGTTGCGAAAGCAAAGTTTGCGCTTCGTCAGCAAAGGCAAACTCACTGGCACAGGAAGTTTGTACTGGCGTACTTTCATCTAACGATTTGGCGGGCGAGACAAGCATTAACATGACTTACTCCTTATCAAATTGTCTAAAAAAAAGCCCAGCAATGCTGGGCTGCTTAGCGATTAAGCGCTTATTTTTTTTCGTCTGGCAGTACCAAATTCAATTCCAGAATCTCAAAGCCATTCTCTTCATCAATGCTAATTTTTAACTGCTCTTGATCGATTTCGACATATTTTGCGATAACCTGCAAAATTTCGTCACGCATCTTCGGCAAATAATCCGGGGCATTATTTTCCGCACGTTCGTGCGCCAACAAAATTTGCAATCGGTCTTTCGCCGTATTAGCGGACTTGTTTTTACGCTGTCCAAGTAGATAATCTAATAAAGCCATAACGATTATTTCCCGAATATTTTCTTAAATAAACTTTTCTTCTCTTCTTCCAAGAAGCGGTGATTCACTTCGCCACCAAGAAAACGCTCAACAATGTCCATATAGGCTTGCGCGGCATCGCTCTGCTTGGCCAACACCACCGGCTCACCGGAGTTAGACGCGTTCAAAACATCCTGAGACTCTGGAACAACCCCTAATAATTTAATGCTTAAAAGATCGACAACATCATCTTTAGACAGCATCTCACCGGCATTCACACGGGCTGGGTTATAACGCGTCAAGACCAAATGCTCTACCACAGAACCACCCTCTTCGGCTTTGCGAGACTTCGCTTGCAAGATACCTAGAATACGATCGGAATCACGCACTGATGAGACTTCTGGGTTGGTAACAACAATCGCTTCATCTGCAAAATACAGAGCCAATTGCGCGCCTTTTTCAATCCCTGCCGGTGAGTCACAAATAATAAAATCAAAACCATCGGCTTTCAAATCATTAATAACGCGCTCCACACCTTCTAACGTCAGTGCATCTTTATCTCGTGTTTGCGAAGCCGCCAGAATGTACAAACCTTCGACTCGCTTATCTTTAATCAACGCTTGCTTTAGAGAGGCTTCTCCCTGCACCACATTAACAAAATCATAAACTACGCGGCGTTCAACCCCCATAATCAAATCCAGATTACGCAGACCTACGTCAAAATCGATAACGGCAACTTTCTTGCCTTTTTGTGCTAAAGCGGTTGAGATACTTGCACTGGTAGTCGTTTTACCGACCCCGCCTTTACCGGAAGTGACCACGATGACCTTTGACACTGTTTATTCTCCTAATCTCTGAAATCGCAAAGTTTGTCTGTTTACACAGAACGCATTATTAGCTGTTCGTCTTGAAGCCGAATTTCGACCAGACCGTTATTTTTATATTGTCCTTTGATGTCGTCAGCCAGCTGGTAAATGCCAGCGACGCAGACCAATTCAGGATCCATTTCTTTGACGAAAATTTTCGCCTCAATTGAACCACTGGCACCAGCAATCGCTTTGCCTTGCAGCTTACCAAACACGGTAATATTACCGTCCGCAATCACCTCAGAACCTGGATTCACCGAACCAAGCACAATCAAATCACGGTCTTTAGCAAAAATCTGTTGCCCAGAACGAATCGAGCGTTCAATGATTAAAGCGGTTTTTAATCCCACCTCATCCACGACCACTGGGGCATAATTTGGCTCCGCTTCTTGTGCTGGCTTATTTTCTTGAATCGCGGCGCGCGGGGCGGCATTTTCCGTTGCATTTGTTGGGCGGCGTGTATCTTCCGGAAAAATGGCTAAACCAGCATAAGCGGCTTGCGCTTGCACCATCGCATCTTGACTGCGTAAACCGATCGGTATCATCTGTAATTGATGTAAGTACTCCACCAACAAAGCCAAATAGGTTGGGTCATTCAATTCAATTTTCGGTTCGATGATAATTGGAATACCAACAAAGAAACTCGGCGCTTGCTCAATTTTTGCCGCAAGGCTCGCTTTGGTCTGATGAATGTCTGCGGAGTACAGCTGCAAAACGGTTAAAGAGAGGACAGAACCTTTTAATTCGATGGTTTTTTCTGGCATGCGTAGGCTATTTAATTATCTGCTTAAGTTTAAGAATGCACTGATTTTAGAGTCTCTTAGGCTGCATAGCAATAATAACCACGCACTGAGCGCATTTTTTCTTAGTACAGCTCGATTTAACGAAATTTATCGCGACTTGCTAAGCAACTATTCATCGATAATCGCTTGCTTAATCCGCCTTACAATCTGGACATAGTTGCGCTTGTGCCTCTTTTAAGCGCTCTAAAGTGCCAATATCCGACCAAAATCCAGTATAAAGCGCACCACTAATTCGTTGTTGCTCACGCATGGCGCTGCGTAAGACCGGCGCCAATGCAATAAAATCCACCTCCATCTGCGCAAACAGTTGCGGTTTAAGGACACTGATTCCTGCAAACGTCAGTTCGCCACGCTCTTGGACTCGCCCATCCTGCAAGCCAAAATCCCCCTGTGGATTAAATTCTGGGCTGGGTACCAACATCAAATGTCCCAACAGTTCCTCACTACGCAACCCATTGGCACGAGCCACCAATTGACTGAAATCCAAATCACAATATACATCGCCATTAATCAGCAAAAACGGCTCCGATCCCAATTTTGGCAACGCATTGATAATGCCTCCGGCCGTTTCTAAACCACCTTCCGGCTCCGGTGAATAAGTGATCCGCAAACCAAATTTTGCCCCATCACCCAACGTTTGTTCCAACTGCTCGCCCAACCAAGCATGGTTTATAACGACGTCCCGAACTCCCGCTTTAGCGAGCTTTTGCAAATGATAAACAATCAAGGGCGTTTGACACAAAGGCACCAAGGGTTTTGGCAACGTATCCGTCAACGGACGCAACCGCTTGCCACGACCGGCTGCGAGAATCATCGCTTTGGGGATAAAAACCTGGCTCATGGCTGGCTCGCTGCTGGCAAAGCGTGCAAACGCACCAACCAGTCCTTTTCTATCCAATCCAATAGCGGTTTCATTTGCGGGTATTTAGCCCCGACTTGGACAATGTAATTCAAGGTCTGCGGTATATCATTCAGATAACCGTCTTTACCATCGCGGTGCGATAAGCGCGCAAAGATGCCGGAGGCTTTGAGATGACGCTGAATCCCCATTAAGTCAAAGGCTTTGACAAAATCCGACCACTGTGACGTATCAACCACCTGCGCGGCACAAAGTTGCAAGAAATACGCACGCAGCCACTCTTGCACCTGTTCCGGTGGCCAAGCAATATAACAGTCGCGCAATAACGACACAGCATCGTAAGTCAGGCCGCCACGCACCGCGTCTTGAAAATCGATAACTCCCGGATTCAAACCCGGGGCCAACATCAAATTACGGCTGTGATAATCACGATGCACAAAAGTTTGCGGCTGCGCCAACGCCGATTCAATCAAAACTTGTTTGATTTCTGTCCACTGCCCTTTTTGCAATTTATTCAGACCAATTTGCAGGTGTTTCTCCCCCAACCAGTCGCTGAATAAATCCATTTCGCGATGCAAGAGTGCAGCATCGTAAGCAGGCAACTGCTGAGACGCTGGGCCACCAGCACGCTGCAATTTAACCAATGCGCTCAGCGCGCCGCCATAGAGACTCTCCGCGCGGCTCTCCTGTTGCGGAATGAGCTGGCTCAGATAGGTCTCTGTGCCTAGGTCACTGAGTAGCAGAAAGCCCTGTGACAAATCTTGGGCTAGGATCTTAGGGACGTTTAAACCCAATTCGGCCAAGGTGCATGCCACGCCAATAAAGGGCCGGCAATCTTCGTGTTGCGGCGGCGCATCCATAATAATCAAGCTGTCATTGTGATACCCCAGTGCATCACTTGACTGCTCAATAAACGGCCGCGCCAAACGAATTCGAAAATAACGGCGAAAACTGGCATCACTGGATGCCGCCACCGGTTGACTGTATTCGTGTCCGGCTAAAAACGGGAGCCGCTCAAGCCAAGCGCAAATCTGTTGAAATCTTTCGTCCATTCGCTGTTAATCCAGTTAAAATATGCGATCAAGAATAATTAATGATTGTCCGCGTAATGTCAAATCCCGACTCCGTTTTCGGCACAACAAATTCTCCATCCGGCGCATTTTGTTTAAACTCTTTGCGTTTGGCGCGCTCTGTGCGCAAAAATTACCGTTTAAGACAGGCGCTTTATTACGCGGTAACCTGCCTCGGCACCAACTCCGTCCTAGCGGCGGCACCGAATCCAACCGAAATGACGTTTACCCAAACCTGCTTGCCGGATGAAATCGCAACAAGACCGGATGGTTTGTTTGAACCGAGCGATGCGCAATTAAGCACCGATTTACAAAATGCCCCGCTCAAGATAAGCGCCGATCGCTTAAGCCAAACCCGCACCCAAGAAATTTCATTACAAGGCGCAGTGCAATTACAACATCCGCAAGTCACTATCCGCGCGGAACAGTTGGAGATTAATCCACAGACACGGCAAGCACACTTAAAACATGGTGTGCGTCTATGGCAACAAAATCTCACATTGCTCACCGAAGACATACAAATTAATCCGCCATTATTGAGTGTTGCCGCAAATCAGTATCAAATTTTTCCAAGTCTTGCCTATGGCCAATCGCAGAGCATTCGCTTAAATCAAAGCACGCAAAGCGTCGAGTTGTACGATGCGAGCCTAACCACCTGTAAAACCAAGTCTGACGGCACTAAAGACTGGGATTTACAAGCTCGGAAATTGCAAATTAACCAGCAAAAACAGCGCGTTATTGCCAAAGATATGACGTTACGCTTCAAGAACGTGCCGATTTTTTACAGCCCCTATCTGGACTATCCACTCAACGATCGTGCCAGCGGTTTATTATTCCCAGAGATCGGTTCTTACAAAGCGTTAAATAACAACAAACGTACCGAATATGTAGCCTTGCCTTACTATTTCGCCTTAGCAGACAATTACGATGCCACCTTGACCTTTATTCCAATGAGCGAAAACGGCTTGGCGCTGGATAATGAGTTTCGTTATTGGGGCGCGATTGGCAATAGCGAACAACGCTTAAAACTGGATGCCAGCTTATACCGCAGTGACGAATCCATCAGCGACGAAGACAATCCGCGTTGGCGCATCGGCTTACAAAATGCGATTCGCTGGAACCCGAACCTCACCGCCAATATAGATTGGCAGCAAACCTCTGATGCGAATGTGTTTAACGACGCACCGATTGCACGCGAGTTAACCAACGCCACCAAAGCCACGCAGATGGCGCGGATTGACTACCATCAGCAAGGACTGCATGGCTATTTACTCTACAGCGGCTATCAACCGCTGATTAACTTTGCCAACAACTACGAAAAGCGCCCGGAAGTCGGTGTACATTATCAGCAAGCGCTGCCAAATGAGCATTTATCCGGCAAACTAAACTGGTATTTTTCCAGCCAAGCGACCGATTTTCGCTTAAAAACCCGTGAGCTCAATCGCGCCGAAGGTTTACGCTGGCACAACCAAAGCGGCATCAAATATCAGCTGCGCCAGCCGTATGGCCAAGCCCAAGCGCAAATTAACGGTTACTACAGCGACTATCGACTGGAACAGAATCCGATTCACAACGAGCCGCGTTTGATTCCACAACTATCACTAAACGGTGGTTTAATTTTCGAGCGCGCACTCACTTTTAACCATCAAACATACCGTCAAACCCTGGAGCCGAGCGTACAGTATCTGTATACCGGTTACCAACGCCAAAACCAATTACCGCTGTTTGACAGCGCGTTACGCAGTTTGGATTTCAGTAATCTATTCTCGCTCAACGCTTATGTCGGCGCTGATCGCATTGCCGACAGCAACCAAGTCAGCGCGGCACTGACCAGTCGCTTTATTGACCAACAAGGTAAAAGCCGTCTCGAATTGGCACTGGGACAAGGTTACCGTCTTAGCGAGTCACAAGTATTGATTGAAGATGGCTTTGATGGCTCACAAGGTGCATCAGACATTTACAGCAAGGTACAATTCAATTTTGACAAATTACGCCTGTATTCCACGGTGGCTTACGCCCCTAAAGAGCAGACGGTTCGCGCTAGCGCCAGCCGGATACGCTGGCAACCAGACGAAAAGAACGCGCTTTTTGCCAGCCATATTAAGCAACGTCAAGAAGCTCTCTACGCCAGCGAAACCATTATGTTAGGCGGTTTGAGCCAATTAACACCGCAATGGCAATTCAGTCTGGTCGGCAACTACGACACCGACTTACAACAATGGGTCGAAACCCAAGTGGGGATCCGTTACGATAGTTGCTGTTGGTCGACGACAATGATTGCAGAACGCACACAATTGGAAAATGATTTGTATAATGACAGCATTCAAATTCAGTTCGAGCTCAAAGGGCTAAGTTCGCCCAACAAAGCTTTACAAAAACAGCTGAATAACCTCTTTAATTTTTAGTGATTGAACATAATGAAACCAATTCTTCGAGCCACCCTAGTTTCCGCCCTAAGCCTCGCCGCTTTTCTTCCGCTGAACAGTTTTGCCGCCAGCCCAAACAGCGCCAACAACGGTGTTTTGGTTGACCGCATTGTTGCCGTGGTAGATGATCGCATTATTCTCAAAAGCGAACTCAACAGCCGCCTACTGGAAAAATCCGATGAACTCGCGCAACAAAACATTCCGGTGAGCGATGTCGAAGCCTTGCGCGAGCAGGTATTGGAAAGCCTCATTACCGAAGCGGTCCAATTAAGCCGTGCAGAGTTAACCGGTTTACAAGTCTCAGACCAAGAACTTAACGAACAAATGGAGAAAATCGCAGCCGGAAATAAACTCAGTTTGCTCGAACTGCGCAATCGCCTCAACATTGAAGTCGACAACGGTTTTAATAAATTACGCGACAAAATCAAAACCCAAATGTTGATTCAAAAACTGCGTCAACGTGAAGTGATCAGCCGCGTTCAGGTAACAGAAAGCGAGATTGAAAATTATCTAAAACGCAAAACATTGGCAAACAAATACCGCGAAATCAATTTACGCCATATTTTAGTCGCCTTACCCGAATCGGCCACTCAACAACAGCGTCAACAAGCGCTGCAAAAAATCAATGAAATTCGTCAACGCGCCCTCAATGGCGAAGACTTCACCCAACTGGCAGTGCGTTATTCAAATGGCTCGCGCGCGCTGGATGGCGGAGATTTGGGGTGGATGAGTGATTCACAAGTTCCGACCTTTTTTGCCAAACAAGTCAATAACATGAATCTTGGCGACATCAGTGATGTCATTCAAAGCCCAAGCGGTTTTCATCTGATTCAAATTGCCGACCAGCGTCAAGCCGGCACGCAAAAAGTCGATCAGTATCATCTGTTCCGTTTCTTAGTACTCAGTGATGGTGCGCAACAACAAATGCAAGCGCCGGCATCGATTCGTGAAGCCGCCGCCAATATCAACAGTTTGGATGATTTTAAAGCGCTGCAACAAACCTTTGCCGACATTCCCGAAACTGAAAATGCCAATAGCGACATGGGCTGGCGCTCAAGCGAGGAACTCTCGCCAGAATTGCAAACGCGTTTAGCCGGCTTGAATGTGGGTCAAGCCTTAGACCCTGTCGCCACACAGCGCGGCTGGTTAATTTATTACCTAGACGGCATTCGTACTGTTAACGAAGATGCCGATGACAAGCGTGAAGAAGCGGCTAAAGCGGTACAGATGCGTAAAGCTAACGAAATGTTTGACCTCTGGTTACGTCGTCTACGCGACGAAGCCTATGTGCGCATCGAACTGTAACCAATCCCTTTCACATATTTTTAGCAAGGGCTGAAAACGCCCTTGTTTTGTTTTTAAAGAGAAGATTTAAATGACCGCACGATTTGTCATCACCTCCGGCGAACCTGCTGGAATTGGCCCAGATTTAGTTTTGGCGTTGGCACAACAAGATTGGCCAGTGCAATTAGTAATACTTGCGGATAAAGGTTTACTTGAAGAACGCGCGAAGATGCTCGGCTTAGAAGTGGATTTTATCGACTATGACCGTTTTGCTAAGGTGCGGCCTAGTCGCGCAGGGGAAATGTTCATTGAACCGATTGCCCTACCGCAAGCCGTGGAATTAGGCAAACTCAATCCGGTCAATGCCAGCTATGTTATCCGTATGCTTAAACGCGCCATCAAAGGCTGTATGAACCAAGAATTTGCTGCGATGGTCACTGGTCCGATTCACAAAGGCGTTATCAACGACGCTGGGCTAAAATTCAGTGGTCACACGGAAATGCTGGCCGAGCAGAGCCATAGCAAACAAGTGGTCATGATGCTGGCCACGCCCGGATTACGGGTCGCTTTAGTGACCACGCACTTGCCGTTAAAAGACGTTCCGGAAGCCATTACGCCAGAACTTTTAAAGGATATTCTGACCATTACCAACGACTCGCTCAGTACTCAGTTTGGCATAGACAAGCCGCGTATTTTAGTCACTGGGCTCAATCCGCACGCTGGCGAAAGCGGCCATATGGGACGAGAAGAAATTGATGTGATTAATCCTGTCTTACAACAGATGGCTAATGCCGGCATGAATGTACACGGGCCCTATCCAGCCGACACCTTATTTACCCCAAAATACCTACAACAAGCCGATGCCGTTGTTGCGATGTACCACGACCAAGGACTCCCTGTCCTAAAACACATGGGGTTTGGTAATGCGGTCAATATCACTCTTGGACTGCCATTTGTGCGCACCTCGGTAGACCATGGCACCGCATTAGATTTAGCCGGTAGCGGCAAAGCCGATGTCGGCAGTTTTCGCTACGCGATTGACGTCGCCATACAAATGACCGGACAGGAATAAGCATGGCCAGAGAAACACAACACGCCCGCTCAGCAAAAAATCGCGGTAAAAACAGCGGCCATCAGCATAAAAAGCAGTTTGGGCAAAATTTTCTGAATAACAATCAGATCATCGACCGAATTGTTGCTGCAATCCGCCCGCAAGCGGATGACCACATGATTGAAATCGGTCCTGGCGAAGCCGCACTGACAGACCCGGTTATCCGAATTGTAAAACATCTGGATATTATCGAAATCGACAATGATTTAATTCCGCAGCTAAAAATCAAGTTCGCCTCTCTTCCGGCCTTTCACCTTCATCACACGGATGCGCTGCGTTTTGACTACGCCGAACTGCTGCATACCAGCGACGAACAAGTCCGCGTAGTTGGCAATTTGCCCTACAACATCTCCAGTCCGCTCATGTTTCATCTACTCAAATATGCAGCAAACATCACCGATATGCATTTTATGCTGCAAAAAGAGGTGGTCGAACGCATCTGCGCGCAACCTGGAGGACGCCAGTTTGGGCGTTTAAGCGTGATGATGCAGTACTACTGCAAAACCGAAAATCTATTTGATGTCGGGCCAGAAAACTTCACCCCTGCGCCGAAAGTCGATTCCGCAATTGTTCGTCTATTGCCCTTCAAAAATAAGCCTCTGATTGCTGACGATGAAGCCCTATTTGAACGTTTTGTACGCCAATGTTTTACCTTAAAGCGAAAGACGCTGCGCAATAACCTAAAGGGCTGGTTAAATGAGGAACAGATCGAAGCCTGCGGGATTTCAGCCAGCGCTCGTTCAGAAACCCTTGCGGTCGCCGACTTTGTTAAACTGTGTAATTATTATCGGCAACACGCCCCAGAATAAAGACTTTCACGTATGAGTACCTATGTTATCGGCGACCTGCAAGGCTGCTTTGACGAACTGCAAACCCTTTTAGTCGCGATTGATTATCAACCCCAAACCGACCACTTATGGTTTGTGGGCGACCTGATTAATCGAGGCCCGAAATCACTGGAGTGCCTGCGTTTTGTCAAACAACTGTGCGAACAGGGAAAGGCGCAAACCGTTTTAGGCAATCACGATTTTCATCTGCTGGCGGTGTACGCCGGCTTAGAGCGCTTTCTTAGTGAATCCGACACCATCAATCCGATTTTACAAGCGCCTGATGTGGATGACTTAATCGACTGGCTCCGCAAGCAACCGTTAATGATTCAGCATCCACGAGAAAAAGCCGTGCTGGTGCACGCCGGCATTCCTCCGCAATGGACCATCAATCAAGCGTTACATTACGCCGAAGAAGCGCGCCAGCCACTGCTTTCTGAGGACTGGCAAACCTTTGTACGCGAGCATCTATTTGGCTCAGACGATAAAAGTTGGCAACCGATGATGAACGGCTGGCCGCGGATTCGTTACATCATTAATGCCTTTGCGCGAATGCGTTACTGCGATAAATTTGGCACTTTGGATTTTAAACAGAAAGATAACCCAAGCCGCGCAGAGAAAATCCAAGGCTTTAAACCATGGTTTAAATTCAAAAAACGCCAAAACTTAGGGACGGAAATCTTTTTTGGACACTGGTCAACCCTAGGCATGCTCGACGATTACGATGTCCATGCCACCGATACCGGCTGCCTTTGGGGTGGACATTTAACCGCCTATCATCTGGAGGGAAAACGTCGTATCTGCATTAAATGTACTCAAAAACAGGCCCCAAAGAATTAAGCAAGCCATCATAAATCGGCACGGACTTAAGGCGATACAGCAGTAAGTTTTTACTGACTTCAGTGCAGAATTAATGGCAAGGCGCAAATTGTGAAGCGCTTGTAACCATTTAAATTGACTCTGTGGCTGATTAATATTAACCATATACAAAAGCTGGTATTTTTATTGCTAATGCCTAAAAGCTTTGTTTTTTTGCGCGAAGCAAGGCAAACAACGACACAACAATTAAACAGTGGAAGCCATGACCCCCAGCAACGCAAACCCAAACGCCAAACTTTCCGACGCAAAGAACGCCAAAACCGTGGCTCTGCCAACGCCTGATGAACTATTACAACGACTACAACAGGTTGACTGCTCGCGCTTTGATGTCGATAAACGCATGAATGAGATGCGCGGTAATCGCATCTGGTTTTCGGCAATGGCCATTCCTGTGAGTGCGGTATTCTTAACGATTTTCACCCTTATTGGTGCTTTTGCCTTTGATCAACCAATTCCAAGCTTCTTAATTTCAGCAGCAATACTATATTGGATAGGGACGCTAATTGATTCACAACAGCGCCACCTGCCGATTCAAGCGCGCAATGAAATCATGCAACTGATTGCCGAAACCGAAGGAGAACAGGGCTTAGTTCCACACTTCAGCTATTTTTTACCAAAACGCTATCGGCATCTATGGCAATCATTAAAAAAAGGGAATTATCACTACATCGAACAATATATACAGGCCATTACCCTGTTACAAAAGAGTCTTGACGCAAATAAATTTATACAATTTTGGTATCTCAAGCATCCACAGCAGGCTGAACCGGAAACAACGGAAGATCACCCGTTTGCCGAGGTCGTGAATAAAGCAAAAAAATCCGCTTAATGTCCGCCGCCGCATTTGGGTGATGCCGGAATCACACCGCTTTTCTCTTGCCACTCTTGTGGCGTATAAGTGTGCAAAGCCAACGCATGAAACTGCGGCATTAAATCAACCAAAGCGCGGTACACCGCTTGTTGGCGTTTAACTCGGCTTAACATATCAAAATCCGAGGTCACCAAGGTCAATTTAAAATGCGAATCACTTGCTGGACCGGCGTGCATATGGCTCTCGTTATCCAGTTGCATGAAAGCGACCGAAAAGTTCTCGTTAATCGCTTGTTCAATTTGCTTTTGTAAATCCATTCGCTGACCTCCTAATAATCAAGCCGCTCATTATAATTGCCTCGACAGACAAATTTTCAAACTCTGTCAATAGAGTCACTGACTATTCATAGTTCACCTCAGTATAATGGAGACAAAACTAACCTATCGGAGTCAACTATGCGCTTACTCACCCCATTACTCGCTACGCTGCTTGCCGCAAGTTTCACTTTACAAAGCGGTCAAATCTTCGCGGCGGAAACTGCCTCTGGGGCATTCAAACTTAAACCTGTTCCAGAACTGCAAGACCCGGTCAGCGAACGTTTTCCGGGCGATCCGGCCGAGCATAAAGCGGTGTATATGTGGAACAAACACGATGCGGAATATCAAACCGGCATCTTAAACTCGATTCAGGCGATGATTAAAAAGTACGGCGACAATGTCGAAATCGCCGTGGTTGCTATAGGTCCGGGGCTGCATGTGCTGGCAAAAGAACCCAAACGCGAGGTCGATCAACTGATTTACGACCGAGTGAAAGGTTTTGCTAAAGATTACAAGGTGCGCTGGATTGCCTGCGGCAACACCATGAACACCATTCACTGGGAGCATTCCGATATGCGCGAATTTGCCGAATACTCCGAAGTTGGCGCGGCCGCTTTGATGGAACTGCAAGAAGAAGGCTACAAACTATTGGTGTGGTAGTAAATTGCCGCCCAAAACGTCAAAAGCCGAGAAAATTCTCGGCTTTTTTATGTGACTTAAGCGCGCAAGATCAATCGCGTTAAGAGCGGTTTTGATTTTCCAAAATCTTATCCAATTTGGCTTGCAACTGTTCCATCTGTGTACGCATTTGATTTATGTTTTCGTAATTGCTCTGCTCATGCGCTTGCGCGTGCGTCTCTTCTTCTTTGGCTTCGTTCATCGCATCAATAATAATCCCGATAAATAAGTTCAATACCGTAAAAGAGGTCAGCACAATAAACGGAATAAAGAACAGCCAAGAATACGGATAAACCTCCATCACCGGACGAACAATGCCCATCGACCAAGACTCAAAGGTCATAATCTGGAACAAGGTGTACATACTCTTCGCAATGTCGCCAAACCATTCGGGGAATTTATCGCCAAACAGCGAAGTACTCATTACCGCGCCAATATAGAACAAAATCGCCAATAAGCCACCGACCGAGAACACTCCCGGAATCGAGTGCAACATCCCACTGACCACACGGCGCATGCTCGGTACCGCATTGACCAAACGCAGCAGTCGCAAAATACGTAACGCACGCAGAACCGCCAAATCACCACTGGCAGGAATCAGCGAAACGGCAACAATTAGAAAATCGAAGTTATTCCAACCGTTTTTGAAGAACTGGCCGCGATAAGCGACCAATTTCAGACCGATTTCAATCACGAAAATACTTAAACAAATTCGATCAAACCAATCCAATAACGCGATGGTTTCACTGTCGATGCTTTTAGACGTTTGTAACCCCAAAATCAGCGCGTTAAATAAAATGACATAGATAATAAACTTACCAAACCAACTCGCCTCGACGAGCTGTTCGGCCTTCATTTGTAATGACTGCATACTCTTTTCCAATAAATTGTTTACCAACACCTTATCTAGGCGACTAAAAACACCTAGAGAGAGACAGAACAACTCCAAATGGGGAATTATTCTGTCTCTCTCTAGCACAAGGATTTTCACAACCCATAAAACAGAAGCCAATCGCTCACGCCTCTGTGGTAATAAAGAATTTTTATACGCCAATTTTTGGCTATTTTACTTAAATTTTTTAGTTTTTAAATTGCTAAAATGGGGCTTTTATAAAATAACCAGTTCGGGGTAAATCAAATGTCAAAAATCACCGTTATCGGCCAAGGGGAATGCGAATTCGACGGTCAATTTTCGATGCTGGAAGCACTGGATGAAAGCGGTTTCGATATGCCATACAGCTGTCGTGGTGGCAACTGCGGTGCCTGTGCAGTAAAGCTGATTTCGGGTAAAGTCGAAGAAATCCAATCACCCATCTATGAACCCAACGACGATGAAATTCTTACCTGCAGCTGTATCCCAATGGGCGATGTGGTGCTAGAAATTCCTTAAATCATCAAAATGGCTAGCTCAGAAATGCAAAAACCCCACCATTGAATCACTCAACGGTGGGGTTTTTGTTGTAAAACGCTTTAAGAAGACTTGGCGTTATTTTAGTTTCGCTAACTCTTTTTCTACCACCGCTTTTGGTAACGCAATGTAGCCATCTTTAACCACATCTTCTTGGCCTTTCTTAGACAAAACCAATTTTAAAAACTCGCCCACCACCGGCTCAATCGGCTTATTCGGTGCTTTGTTGACGTAAACATACAACAGACGTGACAATGGGTAAGTACCTTTCACCGCATTTTCTGGCGTCGCCGCAACAAACTCGCCACCTTCTTTCTTCGCTAACGGAAGCGCTTTAACACCGGCGGTTTTGTAACCAATGCCCGAATAACCGATACCATTTAACGATGCTGAAACCGATTGAACCACTGAAGCTGAACCCGGTTGCTCATTTACCGATGACTTAAAATCGCCTTTACAAAGTGCTTTTTTCTTGTAATAACCATAAGTTCCGGAAACCGAATTACGCCCGTAAATTTGAATCGATTTATCCGCTAAATCACCACTCACACCGGCTTGGCCCCAATTAGCAATATCATCTTTAGCACCGCATTTACGGGTTGACGAAAAAATCGCATCGACTTGTGGAATGCTCAAGCCTTCAATTGGATTATCTTTGTGGACATAAACCGCAAGCGCATCGATTGCAACCGCAACTGGGGTTGGCTTATAACCGTGCTTCTTTTCAAACATCGCGATTTCTTTGTCTTTCATCATTCGACTCATCGGGCCGATATTGGAGGTTGACTCAGTCAACGCCGGAGGAGCCGTTGAAGAACCGGCCGCTTGAATTTGAATGTTCACGTTTGGATAGGTGCGTTTAAACTCCTCAGCCCATAGCGTCATTAAGTTGGCTAAGGTGTCTGAACCAACGGACGACAAATTACCCGAAACACCGGAAACTTTTTCGTAAACGGGAAGTTCGCTCGTTGCATAAGCGTTGACCGGAGCAAATGCCGCTGCAGCGATGCCCATGGCTAAAATAAGACCAGTTTTTTTCATTGGGAAAACTCCAAGTTGAAAATCAATTAAATTAGAGGATGTTCTGTTATCTGCGGCAAATTATAAAAACCCTCTGTAAAACCCTGTTGACAGAAAAATGACATTCTTGTGACAACACAAACCGAGCAAAAAATGCCATCAAACAATGACCTGATTGCCACAATCACCACTTAGCTGGGCAAAACCGACAAAGAAGCGGTCAAGTTTTGGCATAAATCACGCCCATCAGGCATGCCCTCTCAGAGAAACACAAGCTGATATTTGTCAGAAAGTTGTAATATTCCGCACTCAAGACGAGGAAAATTCTATAAAATTGGCAACAACTTTTTTATTGATTACTAATTGGGAACGGCTATGGAATTTCGTGACATTAACGAACTGGAAAACGCCACCAGTCGAGGCCGTAAAGAGATGTTCCGTTTTGGAACGGCTTTACTTTTCATTGTTCTAATTATTCTCTTTACCGCCAATATGCAAACTGGCACAGGGGTTATCAGTGTCGAACTGGTCATCGCTGCGATGATTGGTGGCTATATGGCGTTGAATATCGGTGCCAATGATGTTGCCAACAATGTTGGCCCAGCGGTTGGCTCGACGGCATTGACCCTCACTGGCGCGATTATCATTGCCGCCATTTTTGAAACCGCTGGGGCGCTCATTGCCGGTGGCGATGTGGTCAATACCATCAGTAAAGGCATTATCTCGCCAGACCTGATTGGCGATGCCGATACCTTTATTTGGTTGATGATGGCCGCGCTTTTGGCTGGCGCCATTTGGTTAAACATCGCAACAGCAATGGGCGCTCCGGTCTCGACCACGCACTCAATTGTTGGCGGAGTCTTGGGCGCAGGGATTGCTGCGGCCGGCTGGGGTGTTGCCAATTGGAATACCATGGGAGCAATTGCGGCCAGTTGGGTTATCTCTCCGGTTATCGGCGGCGTGATTGCGGCGGCTTTCTTAATGTGGATAAAGAAAGCCATCACCTATCAGGATGATATGCTCAGCGCAGCAATCAAAGTAGTGCCTTTAATGATTGCAATTATGGCATGGGCTTTCTCAACCTACCTGATTATGAAAGGACTCAAAAAAGTATGGAAAGTGGATTTTATCTACGCCATGCTGATCGGGTTGGCGATTGCCAGTGCTCTTTACCTGTTGATCAAACCGATGATTGCCCGTCAAGCAGCACGTTTAGAAAACAGTAAAGCCAGCATCAATACCCTATTTACCATGCCACTGATATTTGCCGCTGCGCTGCTCAGTTTTGCGCATGGCGCGAATGATGTCGCCAATGCGGTCGGCCCTTTGGCGGCGATTAACGATGCGCTACAAAGCCATGAAGTCTCTCTCAAAGCGGAAATTCCGTTATGGATTATGGTCATTGGTGCGGTGGGGATTTCCCTTGGTCTGATGCTGTTTGGCCCGAAATTGATTCGCACAGTCGGCTCGGAAATCACTGAACTGGATCAAATGCGCGCTTTTACCATCGCCATGGCAGCGGCCATTACCGTTATCGTTGCCTCGCAACTTGGTCTACCAGTCAGCTCAACGCACATTGCTGTCGGTGCGATTTTCGGGGTCGGTTTCTTACGCGAATACTTGAAACGCAGCTATGCTAAAGCGATTCAAGAAATCAAAGACCACCACCAAGGCAGTGACGAAAAACAAGTAAATGCCTTTATTAACAACTTCTCTAAGGCGAATGTGCCGCAAAAGAAGATTATGTTAGCGCAGTTAAAAGAGCACAAAGCCGGAATTGACCTCACCAAGAAAGAGCGCAAATCGCTCAACAAGGTTTACCAAAAAGAGTTGGTCAAACGCTCCGCATTCCTAAAAATTGTGGCCGCTTGGATCATTACCGTACCGGCTTCTGCGACCTTAGCCGCGATTTTGTTCTTCACCATTCGTGGGATGATGGTTCAAGGATAAAGCGCACAAACCGCAAACCATTAAAAAACCGCCGTTAAGATTTGTTCTTTGGCGGTTTTTTTATGGCTATGGTCAACTTGGCGCTTAGGGAACGCACAGAACGAGTCTGCTTAAAATGGGTTCAAATCCAAACGGACCATCTCGGCCGCATTCGTTGCTTCCAAACTCTCGCCTCCGCGCGCAGAAAGTGAACCGATGCTTAAAGCACTTAACGCAAATTTAACGGCCTGTTTTCATTTTTCTCCTCTGATTTTGTTCTGCGAATTTTATGCCAGCGACTTAGGCGTTGAAAATACGACAAATAGCCTCGCTAACAAATCTTATGAATGCAAAAATTTTATTTATCAAGAAATTCATTGCTAAATAAGGTATGATTTAGAGCGTTTTCACACTCACTTTTCATCCTATGGGAGCCTCCTATGAAAGTATCCGCACTCAGCACTCTCACGCTTGGTTGTTTGATCAGCTGGCAAACGGCTTTTGCCGCGACCGTGGCCGAATCCATTGAAATCGAAAATCCGTATGTGCGCATGGTGCCGCCCGGAGCACCGGCCACGGCGGCATTTATGACCATTAAAAACACCGACGCTAAAGACCATGCGGTGGTTTCGGCAAAAGGTTATGTCAACCAAATTACCGAACTGCACACGCATATTCACGACAACGGTGTGATGCGCATGCGTCAGGTTAAGCAAATCGAGCTACCGGCAGGTCAAGACACCGATCTACAACCGGGCGGTTTGCATGTGATGCTCATCAACCTCAACGAGCCGATAAAAGAAGGACAAAAATACCGTGTTGACCTCACCTTTGATGACGGTTCAACCAAAACCATTGAAGCGGTCGGCAAACCGATTGTGCCGATGGGAATGGGGATGACAAATGGCATGGGCAACGGCATGAAATGCGGCGGCGCCATGATGTCTGGCGAGACAACCGCCATGCAAGGGCAGCTAACGAACGGCCGCAATGTCAACCCGATGCAACTGGTGATGCACGCGAACCCAGCATTTCCAAACCTAACAGGCATCGCCGTTAAAAACGCCGCAGAACTGGGGCTTAACGCCGAGCAAGTTAAAAGCCTAAAAGCGTGGGCTGCATCCAATGGCGATGCCATGCAACAAATGTTCAAGCAAGTTAGCATGATGGAAAAAGATTTAATTCAAGACGCTCTTGCCGGACAGTCTAAAGCGGATCTGATGGCAAAATTCCAACAAACGTTGGATCTGCGCAGTGAAATCGCCGCGAAAAAAATCGACTGTCGCGACAATATGCAAAAAATTCTGACAAAAGAACAGTTTGAAAAACTCGCCTCCATCTACCCGATGATGTGATTAGGTGGCTTTACCCAAATAAAAACGCCGTAGGAAACTTTTTCCTACGGCGTTTTTTTGCTGCCGATTCTACCGTTAAACACTTAGGCGAACACCGCATCAGACCGAATGGCATCAGCTTCCAGCACCACACAATTTAGCCAAACAAGACGCTTGTTTGCCGTCCGATCGAGACTCGGTAACAGGCGACTTAGAACTTGAGATTCAACCCCAAATAAAGATTACGCCCCATCCCCGGAACCGCCAGCATTGGAATGCCGTTGATTGCCATGGTACGCCCTTCTCCAGTGTAAACACCGCCGGTCGGCAAGACGTAATCTCGATTGAAAATGTTATCCACACCAAAGTCGATACGCAGGTCTTTAAGCGCGTAGCTGAACTTCAAATTCACTAAGGTATAACCCGGAGTTGCTAACTCGTTACGCAACAGCGACACATCCTCTTTGGCACTAACCATCACGATTTCCAACATATTGCGCCAACGATTCATCTGCTGCATCAAGCTCAAAGTCGCATTTAACGGCATGATGTTATACAAGCGATCATTGGTTTCAAGATTGTAACCCTGTGCATAATTTAGCTTCGCTTTTGCGGTCCACGCCCCTAGAGTGTTTTCGCCAAGTTGACGGTTCGCAGCGACATCAACTCCGTAAATACGCGCATCTTGGTTACGGTACTGCAACACATTGAACTGGTCGGGTGTGTAACTTAATGCCACCCCATCAATATAATCTTGGACATACGAGAAGTACGGCATGACTTGAATGCCCCACTGCTTTTTATCAGCGGCATGCCAGTCGAAATTGGCACTCAGCGTATAAGCCACTTCAGGCTGCAAATTGATGTCACCAACATAGCCGTTGCCATCGCCAACAAAATTATTCATCACCGCTGGCATCGTCCATGATGACCAAGTGTAGCGTTCATACAAATTTGGCGAACGAACTTGCCGTGCCAGACCGAAATCCATCGCTAAGTTGTCGCTGTGTTGATAGCTAGCCAAAGCGGTCAAGCTTAAATTATGATCCGTGCGCGCTCTCTCGACAGTATTGAATGCCGTCGCTTCGGATTGCTCGTTGGTTACCTCGGTTTGCCCATTCGGCTTAGTAAAGGTATCCGCATCGTGATAACCTTGAACTTCGTCGGCATCCGATTGAACCCTTTCAAAACGAGCCCCCAAACGGGTTTTCCAAGCTTCGTTGACTTGTGCTTGCCATTCTGCAAAAGCGGCATAACGGTCTCGGGTACCATTATTGATGTTCCAAAAGGTATTCGGGCTCATCCCAGCCGAGGCCGGATTGGCCACCCAATAATCATTTAAAGTGAACTTTTGCACCTCAGTTCCGATGGTCAGTAAACTGTTATCACTTAAGGTGATGTCGGTCGCCGCTTTAAAACCATTCGTGTTGCTTTCGGTCGCCATCGGCATTTGCATCTGAATTTTATAATCCATAAATGCCATTTCATGATTAACATCTTCACTGTAAGCCTGCAAGCGCACCGCGCCCCAAACGGTGTCTTGCTCATATTCAAGATTGAGTTTCGTGCTCTCGTTGGCGGTCATATCCATCCGCTGATTGGGATACTGCTCATAAGGCACACTCTGTTTGGTGATACTCACTTTGAACAACGAATCATCCCCCTTTAACGCCAAGCTTAGCTGATGATTAATGCTTTTATAGGCAGTTGCAGCAACTTCATCAGCCGCCGTGCTCGTGCCTTGCGTGCCATCGGTAAACTCGGTACCAGCGGTTGCGCTGGTGGTGGTACTGAAGGTCTTGAAATCACTGGCCGCAGAATAGTTATCCGCTTCGGCATAATTGCCTTTATAGGTGATATTCACTTTATCGGTCGCGGTGGTAACCTCAAGATTCGCCCCCTTTGCATTACCGTTGGAGCGGTAATAAGTGCCCACCTCACCTTGGGTAAGCTGCTCACCATTTGGCGCAAAAAATGGCTCAGCGGTTTTTACCAAAATGCTGCCGCCAATGCTATCACCGCCTTGACTGGCAGGCGTAATACCCGGATAAATCTCGATGGATTCCGCTTGACTCGGTGCAACGTAGGAAAGCGGCGTATTCATATGGTTTGGGCAAGATGCCACCAACTGCATCCCGTCGACTTGCACATTCAAGCGATTATCGGCAAAACCGTTCATCACCGGAAAACCGGAAATACCGCCGGCTTGATTCACCGAAATTTTCGGCGAATCCGCCAGCACCTCAACCAAATCACTCGTACCGGCCGCCGCTTGTTCGATTTCTGATTTAACCATTAGGTTAGGTTCGACTTGCACGGCGGAATCGCTCACCACAACCGGAGCCAACTCAGTCGCATTTGCCGCTTGTGCCGCCATCAACGCAGGGATAATTGAGGCTAATATTTTCTTTTTCATATTTTGGTGCTCCAAACTTTTTGCAGTTATTCACTGCAGTTTTGCGTTGTTGCCGGCATGGCTGCAACGAAATTATCATCGGTCAAGGTACGCATAAAACACTCAAGCGCATCGACATCACCGTCAGACAACTGCAAATTCAAAGCGTTGTTAAAAAACGCAATCGTAATTTTTAGGTCTTTATAAACACCGTTATGCAGATAAGGCGCCGTCACCGCAACATTACGCAAAGTCGGCGTTTTAAATTTACCGATTTCGCTCGTTTCAACTACCTCAGGATTTTCAAACAACCCCTGATCATCCTCATCTCCAGTCAACGCCTGATTATCTGGCACCGCTAAATTGTAGTAGCGGTAATCGCTGAACGTCTGCTTATTCGGATTGAAAGCCGCGCTGCTGTGGCAACTCATGCAATGGTCTGCAAAAAGGGTCGCGCCAAGTGCTTCGGTATTTGAGAAAGTGCTGGTATTGGCTTGCACCGCATCCCATTTAGCGTTAAAAGGCGCAAAGGTATCGGTTCGTTCAAAAGCGGCAATCGCTTGAGTCATTGCAGCGTAAGCTTGGTCGATATCATCAAAAATACCCTGACCATAAAAACCTTTAAAGGCGTTCACATAGTTGTCATTTTCTAACAGACGTTCAACTACCGCGGCTTTATCGGGCATCTGCATTTCCACCGGATTCAGCGGCGGCCCACCTGCTTGGTCTTCTAAAGTGCTGGCTCGTCCATCCCAAAACTGGCCGCCAAAATACCCATTCGCATCCTTTGAAAACTTAGGCGTTAAGGCAGCATACATCGCCGTCGGAGCATTCCGCACACCGACTGAAAAACCATCATCGCCAACAGAAACCCCAGTGGTCCGAGCAATATAGCCGACTGAGTTTGGGTTAGTAGATTGGCTGTTATGCCGAGGATCAGTGAACGCTCTAACACTGGCGTGACAGGTGGCACAAGATTGCGTGCGCGTATTAGATAAATTAACGTCATTAAACAGGGCACCACCTAAGTCAGCGGTCGATGCGAAGGCAATCGGCTCTTGCAGTTCAATAATATCCACATCGCCAGCGCCACCACAGCCTGTAAGGAAAAGCGGAAAAAGACAAGTTAGTAACGTTTTTTGAGTCAGATTAGCAAAGTTCATTGTTCTCGTTATTCAGTAATAAATTAAGTGCGGGAATTTTAACGCCTAATTTTCTGAGATAACTGCGACAAATTGTCGCACTCATAAAACTTATAACAAACAATAAATTTAATTTATAACACGACCGAGTGAATAAGCGTCAACGCTAAGAGCGCACAGTTTGTCAGTTCTGAAGCGATGCGAGTGCAGCATAATATGTAACCGCAAGGATGGTTCCAGTGGACAGACTTATTAAGGTAGTATGAATTTGGTCATCTCTAAGCGCGCAAGTGCGCTGAACTTTGAGTAAGATTAGCACCCACTTTACTTGACGATAAACACGACCAATGCTGCGTATTCAGATTCCACAACCCGCCCAAATTCGTTATTACACCAGCATGCTATTGTTTTTAAGCATCATCTGGCTGGTGACGCTTGGCTGGTTTATCGGTCATTTAAAAATGCAGTTTTCGCTTGCTTGGTCAAGCGTTTGGTTGCTGTTGCTATTGCTCACCCTTAGCAGCAGTTTTTTGCTTAGCCGTAATAAAAGGCTGAGTAAAGGCCGTAGTACCAACCAAAACTGTCGCAAAGACAATTGGTTATGGATGTCGCTGTTAATGTGGGCGATGCTAATTAACAGTGCCTTGTTGTATGCAACCGGCGGCACCATTAATCCATTAACCCATCTTTTATTACTGCCGCTGGCACTCGGAATGCTCTTACTGTCACCGCCTTTTTTTATGAGTTTGGCGGTATTTTCAGCGCTGCTTTATCTGCTGTTAAATTATTACTATGTACCGATCATGTCGCTCAAGGTGCAGAGTTTGCAGGCTTTTTTCGCTTGGCATTTGCACGGTTCGATGTTGGTGTTTATGTTGTTGGTGCTGTTCCTCGCGCTGTTTATCCTGCCGATGAAATCCCGACTGGACCAACAGCAACGCTTACTTGAAACCCAGCAACGCAGCGCATTAGAAACCGAATATGTGTTATCGGTAGCGAGTATCGCTTCAGCCTCTGCACATCAACTGAGCACGCCGCTCAATACCTTAACTTTTTTGCACGACTTGCTGCAAAGTGAGGTGCACAGCGACACGGGCAAGGATTACCTAAAAACCATGCAAGAACAGCTGATTGTCTGTACCCAAGCGTTACAAAATTTACGTTTACGCGCCGATTACGCCAATAAAAATCAGCCACCCAACATCCCATTGAGCCAGTTTTTTAAAACCTTAAAACAGGAGTTTGCGCTCTTGCATCCGCGCAGTAGTTTGCAAATTCAGGGAGCAAGCAATGCACTGGAAAGTTACACCATCAGCGCCGATCCCAGTTTAAAACTGGCGTTAATGAACTTGCTCGATAATGGCGCGCGCTATAGCCCAGAGTGGATTGAGCTGCAATGGCAATTGAACGAAACCGCGAAGCCATGCGAATTGCATTTGCAAATTCGTGATCAAGGCGGTGGCTTGAATGCAGATTTATTAGATAACTTAGGCAAGGCGCCAGCTGAATCGCCCCACGGCTTAGGCATGGGGGTATTTTTAAGTCGAATGATTTTAAACCGTTTTCATGGCGACATTCAATTTGCCAATGACACTGACAGCGCCCAAAAAATACGTGGCTTAAAGGTCACAATTTGGCTTAGCGACATTCTGCAAAAAGTTCCCACAACGAGCGAATAAACATGATAAACACCCCGATATTGGTGGTTGATGACGACCCGACTTTCTTGCGTATTATAGGCAATGCGCTCAAACAACAAAATATTGATACCTTGCTAGCAGAGTCACCCGAGGCCGCGAGAGAACTGTACCTTAGTCAGCCAATTGAATACGCGATTCTGGATTTAAATATTGACGGCCAAAGTGGTTTACAAGTGTTGCAAGATTTGCTGCTTCACCAAGCGCAGTGCCGCGCCTTAATTTTAACCGGCTACGCCAGCATCACCACTGCCGTGGAAGCGATGCGTCTCGGCGCGATTGACTACTTATGTAAACCCGCTTCGGTGCAAGATATTCTCAAAAAACTGCAAACCTTAGAACCGGCAACTAAACAGGAAAAAGAGACGGAGAATCGTCCCGTAAATCCAAGCGAAGACGATTTCCAAGCGATGTCGGTTCGGCGTATGGAGTGGGAACACATTCAGAAAGTGCTGGCGGAAAACGATGGGAATATTTCTGCTACCGCAAAAGCATTGAATATGCACCGCCGAACCCTACAGCGCAAATTACAAAAGCGGCCGGTGCAACAATAGTTTGATGGCACAAAAACCGGCCGCAATGGGGTCTATTCAAAATCGTTAAGAAGAATCACTCGCGCAGGCGCAAAACGACAATAGAAAGTACTCCCCTTGCCAAGCACACTGGAAACTTGCAAATGCGAATCGTGTTTTTCCAGCACGTGCTTAACAATCGCCAAGCCCAAGCCGGTGCCGCCAGTGGTGCGTGAACGGTCTTTATTTACCCGATAAAAACGTTCGGTTAAACGCGGAATATGCTCCGGAGCCACGCCCAAGCCTTGGTCGGACACCGAAAAATGCGCCCCCTGCTCATCCTGATACCAGCGCACTTTAATCTCGCCACCATCTGGAGAATACCGAATCGCATTTGAAATCAAGTTCATAAACACGCTTTTCAACGGCTCGGTAAACCCTTTTAACGCTAAGCAAGCATCTACCTCAAACACTAAATGGTGCTCCGGCTTCGCCAGTTGCGCTGCTTCGATATGCAGATGTTGCATCATACTCGGAACATCCACCTCCTCTAATTCAGCGGTAATCGAATCCGCTTCAATTGATGATAGCGTCAGCAAATCATCAATAATCGCGCGCATCCGTAAGGTTTGATTGTGCATATGCTCCAGCGGCGTATCCCAATGCCCCTCGTGCGGCATATCACGCATCAGCTCCAAATAGCCATGCAAGACCGTCAAGGGCGTGCGCAGTTCGTGCGAAGCGTTGGCGACAAAATCACGACGAATCTGCGCTAATTGATACAACTCCGTAATATCGGTGGCGATTAAGAGTTTGTGGTTTTCAAAATATTCAATGATTTTGATCTCAAACACTCGGGATTGATCAAGCGATATCGTTTGTGAACTTTCATAATCGTGCGACTTTAAATAGTCTAAAAAATCCGGATGCCGAATGACCGCTTCGATACGACGGCCAACATCTTGGCGCAAGATGCCGAGCATATTCATCGCCGGTTCGTTTAACCATTCAATGTAATTGCGCTGATCAATTGATACCACCGCCGAAGGCAGTAACATTGATGCAGCCTTGAACTGTTCGGATTTATAAAAGTTGAGGTCGGCGTGTTTTTCTAAAGCACGCTGTTTTTTCGAGACTTGATAAGAGAGTTCCGACCAAAGCCCACTGGACGGCGGGTGCGCTTCGATACTGCCTCCTTGAATCCAAGATTCAAATTTAGCCATACTCCACAGATGACGCCCAACATAGAAAACCACAAAACTGGCAAGCGTAAAATACCACCATCCGGTAAGCCAAACAAACGCTAAAAAAACCGAGAGCACACCAATAATCCAAGTGAGTTCGTGCTTTATCCCACTGCTAAGCAAATCGCTTACGCCTCCACAGCCGAGAACCGATACCCTGACCCGCGAATGGTTTGAATGTAATCCGCGACGCCGATTGGTTCCAGTAATTTTCGTAAACGGCGAATATGCACATCCACCGTGCGTTCTTCAACCACCACATTCAGCCCCCAAACCTGGTCCAATAACTGCGCGCGCGAGAAAACTCGATCCGAATGCGATATAAAGAAATTGACCAATTTAAATTCGGTCGGTCCCAATTTGACCTCGTTACCGTCTACATAAAAACGGTGACTTTCGATATCCAGACACATCCGCCCTGCAATACGATGTTTATCGTCGTTTTGTCCAGACGAACCTTTTTGACGCCGCAATAACGCATTCACTCGCGCCACTAATGCACGCGGTGAAAACGGTTTAACGACATAGTCATCCACACCGGCATCAAAGCCCTGCACCTGCGCCTCTTCTTCGCCGCGCGCGGTCAACATGATAATCGGCAAATGAATGGTTGCCTCATGTTGGCGCAGCTTTTGCGCCATTGTAATACCAGAAATACCAGGTAACATCCAATCCAGAAGAATCAAATCCGGTTTTTTCTCCAGCGCCAGCCGCATACCCAATTCGGCGTTACCCGCCTCTTCCACCCTGAATCCCGAGGAGACAAGAGTGAATTTCAACATATCGCGGATGGCCGCTTCGTCTTCAACAACTAAGATGGTTTTTTGGCTCAAATGAACTCTCCTGACAAACCTTACCTAAAAAAGGTCACTTTGTATGCAAAAAGTCTGCCAAGGCCGCTTCATCCATTTGACGAACATCTTTACCGCGTACTAAATAGACCACGCTTTCGGCAATATTGAGTGCGTGATCGGTAATGCGCTCGGCCGCACGCACCGCTAATAACATCTGTATATACAGCGCAACTTGCTCGGAAGTGCTTGCCTCGACCAACTTGGCTTGAATTTCTGCTGTCGCCAATTTTAGCACTTCATCCATCCGCGTTTCTTCTTTATACAATCCAAGAATGTCGGATAACTCTAAACGAGTAAAGGCGTTTAAAGCACTTTTAAGCATACTGCTACTGGCAACCATTAATTGTTTTAAGTAAGCGTAAGCCGGCATTTGCGTGCAGTCTCCCCCCAATTTACACTGCGTAATTGCTAATTTCGCAATCTTCACCGCTTCATCGCCCATACGCTCTAAATCGACAGCGATGCGAATCGACATCACAATCAAACGCAAATCGGAAGCGGTCGGTTGTTGGCGCGCTAAAACGGCGGCACAAAGACGGTCTATTTCAATTTCTTCGCGATTAATGATTTTATCCAAATTCAGCGCATTAATCGCTTTGGCTTCGTCACTGTTTTCCAAGGCTTGGCTGACGTCTTGCAACTGCTGTTCAACTACCCCACCCATCTCTAAGACCTGATTAAACAGCGCCTCCAAGTTACGGTTAAGTTGCTCAGATATATGACTATTAAACTCATCTCGGTTCATGTTTACTCTCCTCTAACCGGTTAACCATAACGGCCAGTAATGTAATCTTCGGTGCGTTTTACTTGGGGGTTGGTGAACAGCGAGTCGGTATCGGTATATTCAATCAGTTCGCCCATATACATAAACGCGGTGTAATCAGAAACCCGCGCAGCCTGTTGCATGTTGTGGGTCACAATCAAAATGGTGAACTCTTTCTTAAGTTCAAAAATCAACTCTTCGATGGCCAAGGTGGAAATCGGGTCAAGTGCCGACGTCGGCTCATCCAACAGCAAAACTTCCGGCTTAATGGCAATGGCGCGCGCAATGCATAAACGCTGTTGCTGACCGCCGGACATACCCAAAGCGTTATCGTGCAGACGATCTTTCACTTCTTCCCACAAGCCGGCGCCCTTCAACGCCCACTCAACCGACTCATCAAGGGTTTGCTTGTCCTTAACGCCTTGCAAACGCAGACCGTAACAGACGTTTTCGTAGATGGATTTGGGGAAAGGATTTGGCTTTTGGAACACCATGCCGACGCGACGGCGCAAAGCGGCAACATCCATATCTTTGGCATACATATCATCACCATGCAGCGTCATTTCACCTTCGGTGCGCACAATATCTATCAAATCATTCATGCGATTAAAACAGCGTAACAGGGTCGATTTACCGCAACCGGATGGGCCGATAAACGCAGTAACGCGGTTTTCCGGCAAATCCATGGTCACATTTTGCAACGCTTGTTTTGAACCATAAAACAGGTTCCAGTCTTTGACGCGAATCGCGACTTTTTCGTCTGCCAACTGCAGTTGACGATTATCGCGATCCATCGAAATGGTTAAATTTTGTTCACTCATTTGTAGTTACCTTTGTAAATTCTTGTCGGCGCGAGCTTGCCGTCTTAATGCTCTAGCGCTTTATACTTTTCACGTAAACGGTTACGAATCGAAATCGCCCCTAGGTTTAATCCCACGATAATCAGTACCAGCAACAGTGAGGTGGCATAGACCAACGGTTGCGACGCTTCGACGTTCGGGCTTTGGAAGCCGACATCGTAGATATGGAAACCCAAGTGCATAAATTTACGATCCAAATGCACAAACGGCGCAATAGCATCCACCGGCAATTCCGGTGCCAACTTCACCACACCGACCAACATCAAGGGCGCGACTTCACCGGCCGCGCGCGCGACAGCCAAAATCAACCCGGTCATAATCGCCGGCAACGCCATAGGGATAACGATTTTCTGAATCACTTCGATTTTAGTCGCCCCCAGCGCCAAGCCGCCCTCGCGTAATGAACGCGGAATACGTGACAACCCCTCTTCGGTCGATACGATAACCACCGGCAAGGTCAACAGCGCCATGGTCAAGGATGCCCATAAAAGTCCCGGGGTTCCGAAAGTCGGACTCGGCAGAGCATAACCGTAGAACAATTCATCAATCGACCCGCCCAGAATATAGACAAAGAAGCCCAGACCGAAGATACCGAACACAATCGAGGGCACCCCCGCCAAGTTGTTAATCGAGATGCGAACCGCACGCAATACCGGACCGTCTTTAGCGTATTCACGCATATAGACCGCGGCAATAACCCCCATTGGCGTGACCAGAATCGTCATGATCAGCACCATGGTAATGGTACCGATCATCGCCGGAAAAATACCGCCTTCGGTATTCGCTTCACGCGGGTCTTCGCTCAAGAAACGACCGATGCCGTTAAAGAAAAAGCCCATCTTTTCGCCCAGCGACATTTCGTTCGGCTGCCAGTAATGCACGATATTTTTAATCGGTACATTCAGCAATTGCCCGCCGCTGACGCGCATGGTCAACTCGCCCAGCGTCGACTGCTCTTGGTACAACAGTTGAGTCTGCGCCTGGAAATCACGGAACTGCTGCTCCAAGACGACACGCTCGTCGGCGTGACGCTGTTCTTGCTCACTGTTCCATTGGTCTTGCGATTTAAGACGCTTTTCATCCAAACGTAACTGCTCAAGCTGATAGTTGACGTAACCGATATCGCTTTTTTCGATGGCCTTGATCGCATCGTGTAGACGCTTTCCTTCGGCTACTTGTTTTGCCAGCTCCGCCACCAGTACCGAACCGCTAAAGGTTTGAGTGCCGACCTTTAAGGTGTGGTACCAACCATAGACATTACCGTACTCGAAACGCTCAATAACCACCGCATCGCTGGCGATTTTCGGCTCGGCTTCGACCAAGTCGTCCGCGTTGAGCCAACGAAAGTCAATGCCGTAGATGTCGCGGTTACCGACTTTAATTAAGAGCTGATCGACCAGACGCGGCGCTTGTCCGGCTACCTCGTAGACCTCTTTTACCTTGGTTTCTCGATGTTCGCCGACCACGCTTTCGACCACCGAACCGTTATTAAGCTGGTATTCGTAGACCGTATGCGGCCAGAAATGCACCATCCCTTTGTAGGTAATCATGGCAAACAGACCCAGCACCAGGACAACGCTTAAGGCCACCATCGCGGAGCTCATCCAAATCCAGTGTTCGCCTTTTTGGAACCATTGTTTCATTGTCAGCACTCCTTAAAGTGAACCGTACTTGCGGCGCATGCGCTGGCGCACCACTTCGGCAATCGTGTTAAAGAAGAAGGTGAAGATAAACAGCACCAGACCTGAAAGGAACAGCACGCGATAGTGCGAACTGGCCACCTCCGCTTCCGGCATTTCCACCGCCAAGTTGGCCGATAGCGTCCGCATCCCTTCAAACAGATTGGCGTTCATCAAAGGTGTGTTACCCGACGCCATCAAAACAATCATTGTCTCGCCGACACCGCGACCGAAGCCAAGCATGATTGCCGAGAAAATCCCCGGTGAAGCGGTCGGCAACACCACGCCAACCAGCGTCTGCCAACCGGACGCGCCCAACGCCAAAGAGCCGTTGACCAAATAAGCCGGTACGTTATAAATCGCGTCTTCCGCTACTGAGAATATCGTTGGAATCAAGGCAAAGCCCATCGCAAAACCGATGACCATAGCATTACGCTGGTCAAAGTCGATACCGGCTTCGTTGGTCAACCAAGTGCGCATATCGCCGCTGAAAAAGGCATTTTCCAAAGGTGCGCTTAATTGCAGCGCAAACCAACCTAAGAAAATCACCACCGGAATCATCAGCACGGCGCGACGCCCCACGGAGACTTTTTGACGAATCGCTTTCGGCATTTTGGTCCAGCCATAACCGAACAAGATAATCCCGATCGGCACAACAATGAAGATGGCGAAAAAGCCGGGAAGATGGGATTCCATATAAGGGGCTAACCATAAGCCGGCCAAGAAGCCGAGAATGACCGTCGGCAAAGCTTCAATCATTTCAATCGACGGTTTCACCCATTGACGGGTTTGCTTATCCATAAAGAAAGCGGTGTAGATTGCCGCCAAAATAGCAATCGGCACGGCAAACAACATTGAATATAACGCGGCTTTGATGGTGCCCCAGGTGAGCGGCATCAAGGAGAATTTCGGTTCAAAATCGGAGCTGGCCGAAGAAGATTGCCAAGTGTAGGTCGGCTCTTCATAGCCCTCATACCAGACTTTGCCCCACAAGCTCGACAAGGAAACATCGGGATGCTCGTTTTCGATTAGCAACTGCACCAAATTCCCGTTATCGGTCTCGATCAAAGCGCCGTTCGCACGCGGCGACAAGACCACCGCTCCGACCCCTTGGACGTCAATCAGCAAATCGCCGACATCGCGGTTCGCAGTCGAATGGAGTAGATGAAACTCACCGGCTTGGTTGGTCACAGCAAACCCTTTGCGGGTCTTCTCAATCGCGATGTGGTTAATCGCACCGCCGCCTATGTCAAAGCTGCGGATAAACTGCAGTTTAAAATTATTGTCCGCTTGACGGACCGGAAACCACTGCAACACCTGCCCTTTTTCAGTGCCGACCATTAAGGAGTAATCACCGAGCAAAAAGTGAATGGTCGATGGCTTGTCGTTATTCACCAACGCAACGGTTTCAATCAGCTTCGGTTCACTGACATCACTCAAGTCAATATACTCAACCATACCGTCGGCGTTAATGTTGTAGAGATTGCGCCCCATCGAATCAAGCATTAACCAACGGGTTTTTAGAGGTGAGAGATATTGACCGCTACCGTCTTCTTCCAAAGTGATCGTGTCTGACAGCATCGACTCGACTTTGGTAAACAACCTCGCTTCGATTTGCGCCGAACCTTGCTGCTTAAACACAAAACGGATTTCCGAATCGGACACGCGCGCGCCCAAATACTCAATCGCCCCGTCGGCTAAAGTCATCGGCTCTTCACCAAACGGATAGGATATTTGTGGGGTGATGGTTTTGACGTTATCTGGATAGGAAACTTGATAGCCGTATTTGGCGATAATAACATCGCCGGAGGACAGGCCAAACGCCAACAAACTCTGCAGCTCGTTGACAACAGTAAAACTGGTAATCTTTGCACCATTTAGAGGCAAGGACGCTTTTGAAGTCGCGACCGCCTTTTCCAAATCGAAACCGTACATCTGGCCAGACTGAGTAAAGCGCACGCCGGAGGTCTGATATTCATCAATACCGTAGTAGAGCGTTTTTTCGGTTGTGCCGCCAGGTAAGGCAAATTGTTGATGCTTGTCGATGCTTGCCGGCATAAACAGCGGAAACACCACATAAAACAGAAAGAACATGATTAATAGTACGGCACCAATCACGCCTAAACCACCAACAGTGATACCAATTTTTGCGACTAAATCACGCAAATTTCGGCGTTTTATGCGTTTTTCAAAAGCGGGGCCGGTTAGCGCCTTATCCAATGCATTTTCCACAGAACGACTCATAAAGTTACCTATCACACTTTGTCAAACGTTGAGCGACTTCAAAAAACAACGAAATTTTCAACGTTTTTACTGACAGTTATATTTAAGCGTGAATAATAGATAGGCTATATGACAGTCAAATAACAAATTCAGCACACTTTGTTACATTTCTGTAACATCACTGTCATCTATTAAAAACCGGTTTTTGCACCAAACAAAAACAAACTTTGCACCCATTTAAAACAAGCGCCACAATTCCCACGCTAAAACCAAGGCCATAAATGCAATCCTATTACCATATAATTCAACAAGTTAGTGCGTTTTAAAAAAAAAGGTGCAATCTGGCACGATTCAAGCTAATATCCAGACTGTTAATTTTAAGCAAACCCTTCACAAGGATTTATCTCAATGCCACAAGCTATTTTAGATTTAATCAAAGAAAACGACGTAAAATGGATTGACCTACGCTTTACGGATACTATCGGTAAAGAACAACACGTAACCATTCCAGCATCAAGAGTTGATGAAGACTTCTTCACCGACGGTCAGTCTTTCGACGGTTCATCTATCCGCGGTTGGAAAGGTATCCACAACTCTGACATGGTGTTAATGCCTCAGACTGACGGTTACGTTATGGACCCTTTCACTAATGATTCAACGCTAATTATCCGTTGTATGATTCTTGAACCTTCTACCATGGAAGCATACGAGAAAGACCCTCGTGGCATCGCTAAGCGTGCAGAAGCTTATCTAAAATCTACCGGTATTGCAGATTCTGCATTCTTCGGCCCAGAACCTGAATTCTTCATTTTCGACGACGTACGTTGGGGTGCAGACATGACCGGTTCTTTCGTTAAAATTGACTCTAACGAAGCCGCATGGAACACAGAAAAAGCTTACGAAGGCGGTAACATGGGTCACCGCCCTCGTGTTAAAGGCGGTTACTTTCCAGTACCACCAGTTGATCAGCTACATGAAGTTCGTGCTGACATCTGCGCAATGGCGGAAGCCATGGGCCTTAAACTAGAAGCACACCACCACGAAGTTGCTAACGGCGGTCAATGTGAACTTGCTGTAGGTGGTAACACCCTAACTGCAAAAGCTGACGAAGTGCAGATCCTGAAATATGCGGTTCACAACACCTGTCACGCACTCGGTAAAACAGCGACATTTATGGCAAAACCAATTGTTGGCGACAACGGTTCTGGTATGCACATCAATATGTCACTTTCTAAAGATGGCAAAAACATTTTTGCTGGTGACGTGTACTCTGGCCTTTCTCAAGAAGCCATTTGGTATATCGGTGGCCTAATCAAGCACGCTCGTGCTTTGAATGCGTTCACTAACCCTGGTACTAACTCTTACAAGCGTCTAGTTCCTGGTTTTGAAGCACCGATTCTATTGGCGTACTCTGGTAAAAACCGTTCAGCGTCAATCCGTATTCCATACGCGCCATCTGAGCGTGCGCGCCGTGTAGAACTACGCTTCCCAGATCCAACAGCAAACCCATACCTAGCGTTTACGGCATCAATGATGGCTGGTCTTGACGGTATTCTTAACAAGATTGATCCGGGCGCACCGTCTGAAAAAGACTTGTACGACCTAGAGCCAGAAGAAGAAGCAACCTACGCAACTGTTTGTGCATCACTTGATGAAGCACTGGAAGCCCTTTCTGCGGACCGCGATTTCTTGAAACTAGGCGGCGTATTCACTGATGACGTTATTGACTCTTACATCAAGCTGAAGATGGAAGACGTGACCCGTTTCCGTGCAACTACCCACCCAGTTGAGTTCGATATGTACTACTCTGCATAATTTTTGCCAGAGTTACCGCTTGGTTATTTACAAGCGGACATAAAAAAAGCCTCGTTATTCGAGGCTTTTTTACATTCTAAGCCAAGGAAACTCAACAGTAGAGTTCCATTGGCTTACACAAGAAACAATAACGCAAATACTGGGCGAACTTGAAGGCGGCCATAACAGACCTAAATATTCAAACCACCCAAATATTCAAACCACCTTAACACCCAACTCAATCAACCATCAAAGCTTGCCAAACCCCTGCCACCGCATCGCGCTGCGTTGGATAACAAGTCAATGGCACTAAAGCACTTTCATTCTGTAACGACAGGCGATGGTATTTGGAACGATACACCTGATAAGCATCCATCAAATCTGCTACCTGTTGTTGAGTCAAAAGCTGGTTGCGCGCCACTGCTTCCAAAATTCGCATATTATCACTGAATGTCAGCAAATCAGGATAACGATGCGCGTACCCCAAAACCAGATACTGCATCATAAACTCAATATCCACAATCCCGCCACGGCCTTGCTTTAAATCAAACAACTCTGTATCTGACTTATCTAAGGAATCCTGCATCTTACGACGCATATCAGCCACCTCAGTTCGCAACACCGTTAGATCGCGCGACTGACCAATAAATTGCTGTTTAAAATCGTTAAAAGCCCGCTGTGCCGCATCACTGGCAACCACTGCGCGCACCCGCACCAAAGCCTGATGCTCCCAAGTCCACGCTTTGTTTTGCTGATACTTTACAAACTCATCAAAGCTCACCACCATCATGCCGGAGGCACCATTGGGACGCAAACGCGTATCCAATTCATAGAGCACACCGGCCGGCATTAACGTGGTAATTAACGAAATTACCTTCTGTCCCATACGAACGAAATACAAGGAATTGTCCAACGTACGACCACTTGCCGAAACAGCCTGCGCACTTGGCTCAACCCCCTGATAAAGCATCACAATATCCAAATCAGAACCGTAACCCAACTCAATGCCGCCTAATTTGCCGTAACCCAGCACCATAAAAGGGTTCTGCGAAGCTTCATTCAAACCACCCGGCACACCGCTTTTTTGGCGCATCAAACGCCAAGCAAACTCAACCGTTACTTTCAATACCGCCTCAGCAATCCAGGTCAGATAATCACTCACTTTCATGATATGGACATTTCCAGTAACATCTGCGGCCGCAACCTTAAACACTTGAGCGTGACGCCATTGGCGTAAATCCTGCATAAAACGCTCTTCATCCAAATCACTCTGTTCCAACAGACTCCACGCCTCTTTTAGCAGAGATTGCGCGTCTAATGGCGAATACAGGCTGCGCTCATCAATTAACTGATCAAGCAACGCAGGATATTTCACTAGCATCTCACTCAGCCATGCACTGACATGACAGAGCTGTAACAGATGCTTCAACGCCTCAGGATTCTCCTTTAATAGCACCAGATAAACACTGCGGCGCACAATTGCTTCAATCACCGCCAAGGCACGACTAAGAGCAACTTTGTCGTACTCCGGTTTTAAAGCCTCATTAATTAGAATCGGCATTACCGCGTCTAAACGCTCTTGGGCGTCTTTGCTTAACATCTGCAAGGCGCGAGACTGTTTAAACCCTTTAAGCAAACTTAACACTTCTTGTTTGCGCGCATCAGACAACTCAAACTCGGCAAGCAACCCATCATCATCCAAATCACCCTGCCACAACTGCCCCAACGCACCGCGCTCATCATCTTGCTCTTGCTCATCAAATACCAACCCAAACTGGGCTTGCACAAAAGCACGGTGGGTATTTAACACAGCCAAAAATGCTGCATAATCATCAAAACCCATGCTCTGCGCCAACGCCAACTGTTGCGGCGCACTCACCGGCAAATCATGAATCTGCATGTCTTCCCACATCTGCAAACGATTTTCAGCACGACGCAAAAAGCAATACGCCTGCTGCAAAGACTCGGCAACATCAGAAGTCAAAAACCCCCGCTCAACCAACAACGCCAAGGTAGGCAACAACTGCCGACCCTGCAAGCCGCGGTCACGCCCGCCATGCACCAACTGAAACGCCTGCACAATAAATTCAATCTCCCGAATACCACCCGGTCCAAGCTTGATATTATCTTGCATCCCCTTCTTCTTAACTTGATCACTGATCATGCGCTTTAAATCACGCAACGAATCCATGGCACTAAAGTCAATATAACGGCGATAAACAAACGGGCGCAATACATCAAACAACTCCTTGGCTTGCGTCGCGTCACCAGCCATCACTCGCGCCTTAACTAAGGCATAACGCTCCCAAGCGCGACCATGCGCCTCATAATAATGCTCCAAAGCAGCAAAACTGACCGCTAAAACACCGGTATCGCCAAATGGACGCAAACGCATATCAACACGATACACAAAACCATCACCATCCATTTCCACCAGAGATTTATTCATCTGCTGGCCAAGCTTGATAAAAAATTCCTCATTAGAAATTTGTTTGCGTCCATTGGTTTGCCCACGTTCTGGATAGGCAAAAATCAAATCGATATCCGAAGAAAAATTCAATTCTTGGCCACCCAATTTTCCCATGCCGATAACCAGCATTTTTTGCGGCTCTCCGGTTTCCTCCCCAATCGGAACCCCAAAGCGCTCACTTAACTTGGCATAGTTCCAATCCAGCGCGGCATTTACCAGCGCATCCGCAAGATCAGAAATATCGCGCATTGATTCCAGCAAGTCCGCCAAACCAGATAAATCGCGTAGCGCAATCCGCACCATCTGCCAATTACGTTGTTGACGCAAATGACGCTTTAACTCCACTTCACTCTGCGCACTGCTGACGACCGCATAAACCTGCTGATACAACTGCCCTTGCGCGAATTTACTCTGCCAATTCTCAGCTTCAAGCAAATGGGGATAGCGAGCTAAATTTCGCTCAACATAGGGACTCCACTGTTTAATTTGCGATAAATCGTATTTCATACTCTTCCTTATTAAGCACTAGAAGGAGGTAAATCACCTCCTCGAAATTCAGCTATTTTATAAATATAAAGCTTCGTTTGACGCCGATCATTCAACTGCCAGATTTCACTTGGCGTCACGCTTGGCACAGCAAAGCTATTAGAGACAAAAAAACCTTGATCCGGCATCTCTTGCAACACCTTTTGCCATAATTTAGCCATTGGTTCAGGCGAAAGAAAAGCATAGGCCAGCGAAACATCAAACAAAGAGGTATGCCATAAATTTTGCGCCAAAACAGTGCCGCCACCGCGTAAATTACGTAGCTTTGCTATCCATAGAGGAATTGGCGCAGTCTCCACACCCAATGCAGCATCAATCCCCGGCTGCTCAGCCATAAAACGCACATTAAGACCATTACCACATCCCAAATCCATAAAACGCCGCAATTGATTTTCTCGAGCTAACTGCGCCAAAGCCAGACGAGTCGTCTGATTACTTAAATACAGCGGAACGCGCTCTAAGAAAGCATTCTTAAAGACCAGCACCAACAACACAAACAAAACCAGCGCCAGCAAAGGGTTTGCGCCAGCACTCAGGGCAAGATAAAGCCCACCAGGAAGGAGAATTTGAATCAGATACCACCAACGCGGCAAGACAAAAAGTGTGGTTAACAAGACCGCATAAGCAGTCTGTAAAAAGAGCAGAAAACCATCTGAAAACGGTGGTGCAACAAACTGCGCTAAAAGAAAAACCGTCAACCCTAACAATAGCATGGCAAAAAACTGCGCCAAGAGCGCCTTAGCAATTGGCGGAAAATTTTGCTCTGTCAGAAACTTCACCTATGAAACCACTCTTGCACCTTAAAAAAACCCACTTGCACCACCTTGGAACAAAAAAACCAAATGACAAATCAATAAAACAAGGGATTCACCACAAAAAACAACGTAACCATTTGAATTAAAAGATAAATTAAAAAAGATGGCACGCTAACTGTTATAAACAGGGCGAACTTAATATTCATTCCATCAGAGAGGTTAGTATGAAACTGGTTGTTGCAATTATCAAACCTTTTAAACTCGATGACGTCCGTGAAGCCTTACACAGCATTGATGTGCACGGCATGACCGTTACCGAGTCTAAAGGCTTTGGCCGTCAAAAGGGCCACACGGAAATTTATCGTGGTGCGGAATACGCCATCGAATTTCTACCAAAGCTACGTATCGAAATCGCTGTCGGCGATGATCAGGTCGAAAGCGTCATCGAAGCGGTCAGTAGTGCCGCGAAAACAGGAAAAATTGGCGACGGCAAAATTTTTGTAATGCCGCTAGAACAAGCAATTCGTATTCGAACCGAAGAATCGGGCGATATTGCACTGTAATAGATAGGGGAAAAACAATGGAACAAATATTACAAGTCAGTTATGCCCTAGACACATTTTATTTTTTGATGTCAGGGGCTTTAGTTATGTGGATGGCAGCCGGGTTTGCCATGCTAGAAGCGGGGATGGTGCGTACCAAAAACACCACTGAAATCTTAGCCAAAAACGTCGGGCTTTTTGCCATCGCCTGTATTATGTACATGCTGGTTGGCTACAACATCATGTATCCAGGTGAAGCAGTTTCAGCTTACTTCCCAGGTATCTCGTTCTTGATTGGTGGTGACAATGCTGTCGCTGATGTCATTGCGGGTGGTGATGATGCGCCTTACTATTCAGGTATGTCAGACTTCTTCTTCCAAGTTGTGTTCGTTGCAACGGCGATGTCAGTTGTTTCTGGTGCGGTTGCTGAGCGTATGAAGTTAATGTCATTCTTCGCTTTTGCAATTGTTTTCACTGCATTCATCTATCCAATGCAAGGTTTTTGGAAATGGGGCGGCGGTTTCCTTGATGGTCTAGGTTTCCTTGACTTCGCTGGTTCTGGTGTTGTTCACATGGCAGGTGCGGCGGCGGCTCTAGCAGGTGTACTACTACTAGGTGCTCGTAAAGGGAAATACACAGCGGAAGGCGAGTCTCGCGCTATTCCAGGTGCAAACCTACCTTTAGCAACTCTTGGGACGTTCATTCTATGGCTAGGTTGGTTCGGTTTCAACGGCGGTTCTGAGCTTAAAATCTCAAACGTTGAAGAAGCAAACGCGGTTGCAATGATTTTCGTGAACACTCTTATGGCGGCTGCCGGTGGTGTTATCGGTGCCCTACTGATGTCGAAAATCAAGTTCGGTAAAGCAGACCTAACAATGATGTTAAACGGCGCACTAGCGGGTCTAGTTGCAATCACCGCTGAGCCTCTAACGCCATCGGCTTTAGAAGCAACCTTAATCGGTTTAGTGGGTGGTATTATCGTGGTCCTTGCTATCCTAGTAGTTGACAAGAAATTTAAAATTGACGATCCAGTGGGTGCAATTTCAGTTCACGGTGTTGTCGGTATCTTCGGTCTACTTGCGGTCACATTCACTAACCCTGACGCAACAATTGTTGCACAGTTAACCGGTATTGCAGTGATCTTCGCTTGGGTATTCGTAACCAGCTTGATTGTCTGGGCCATCATCAAAGCAGTGATGGGCATCCGTATCTCAGAAGAAGACGAATACATCGGTGCAGACCAATCTGAGTGTGGTATGGAAGCTTACCCAGAGTTCACAAAATAATTTGAACCCAACGCAATAAAATTTACCAAACTCCACGGTAACCTTTAAACCCCGCACTCGCGGGGTTTTTTTATTGCCATCGATTTAAGCATCTAACCCCGTCTTGAACTGAATCAAAAAACGCAACGTCTAAGCATTGCGTTTACTGCTTTTCGGTACAATGAAAATACGATTATCGCGGAGCGCAACACATGAACAAAACTCATATCCATCCTTGGCTTATTGGCACGCTACTGAGCTTAAGCTTAACACTCCCCAATACCTTACTCGCAGCAGAAAGCGAATTTGCGCAATACTCACCCAAATACAAACAATTTGAACCGCCTGCAGAAAAAATCCCCAAATATTTCTCAATGGAAAAAAATGTAGTGAACTTTCAAGGCGAAGGTAAAGCCAAATTCTTAGCGATAGACTTAAAATTTATGAGCTACTATCCACAGCTGGTGGAAGTGGAGATGGAACATCTAAGACCGATTCTGAAAAACGACATCGACCGCGTCTTGCGCAGCCAGACATACACCAAATTGAACACGCCAGACGGACCGGATATTTTACGCCAAGAGATTTTAACCACCGCACGTGCTATTCTCGAAAAACACAAACTCTATCCTGACTTGCTGCAAGACGTTTATCTCGAACGCTTTGTGATGCAATAAATTCGGCCTTCTAACGCCCCAAGTTTCGCATTTTATATAAAAAATTCAGCCAACGGCTTTTCAGGGTTGGCTGCTCTTTAATCATATGCCCATAAATCAACAAAACAGCTTGTTCATGCGGATTATGCAATGGATGTTGCGCCCAACCGATTAAATCCTCATAAGCCATTTCCGTGTCATGCGCCACCAGCTGCCAAGGGACATACTGCTCCGAATCAATCAACTTTGGGCCGCTTGGCAAAATTTGCAAACGCAATTTTTGATCAATAACCACCGTCTCAGTCTGTCCAGATTCCATCCAAATGCGCACTACCTCCCCCTGCTCTAACAGAGTTCCATAGGGTAAAAATTGGTATTTGGCTTGCAAATTACTTACCGGATTGTCCACTAAAGGCGGTCCATCCGGAAACTTAAATTGACAGTAACCTTTTGAACAACAAGACATTTTCACCACACTCCTATGCAAACACCGCTCAAAAAGCGTAGAATATTTATATCGAATTTTGATTTTGTCTGGAGATAATAACGATGGTCATCAACAGTTACAACTCCCTAAGCACCTCATCGTATGCCAACACCCAAGCCTTGAGCAGCAGCAATCAAGCCTTGGCGAGTGGCTCGCGGATTAACAGCTCAGCCGACGATCCGAGTGGGCAAGCCATCGTGACGGCGTTAAACACGCAAGTTACCACACAAGATATGGCGAGTCGCAATGCTGTTGACGGAATCTCCTTATTACAAACGGCTGATGGCGCCAGTAACTCAATAGTCGAGCGCGTACAACGCATGAACGAATTGGCCCTTCAAGCGTCAAACGGCACACTAAACGCTACCCAACGCAACATACTCAACCAAGAATTTCAGCAAAATTTAGCCGGTATAAATGACATTGCACAAGGCACGAGTTTTAACCAGCAAAACCTGCTAAACGGCGAACTCAATACCCTTGATATTGCATTAGGCGAAACCTCCGCCACATTAAGTTTACCGAACTTAACTTCAGACGGCCTCGGCCTATCCGGCTTATCAATTGATAACCCAAGCAATGCGGCCACCGTATTACAAGGCTTGGGCAACGTGCTACAAAACTTAAGTCAAACACGCAGCGAATTTGGCGCGCAACAAAACGGCTTACTGGCGCAATATGACAATCTGCAATCGCAAAACGTCAACAGCCAAGCCAGCCGAAGCCAAATTAACGACACCAACTTTGCGCAAGCAATTTCTGAGCAAGTTCGGCTCAATATACTGCAAGAGGCACAAATCAGTATGCAAGCACAAGGAAACCAAAGCCGCGCTTCGGTCTTACAACTGCTAAACCCCTAGCTTTTATACGCCCCCAATAAAGCGACCAGTTTTCACTGAGTCGCTTTATTTCTCCCTCCCCAAAATCCAAAAATAGCCATCGCAGAACTGAATTATCAATCTTCCGCAAACCCAAGGCGGAGTTGAGTATGACAAGCCCCATTCTGATTGCTATAATCCCACAACTATTTTTTCCTAATTTAAGACAGATTAAAGTTATATGGATAAGCATTTCGACCCTAACGCCATTGAAATTAAGTGGTATCAAACTTGGGAAAACCAAGGTTATTTCAAACCAAGTTACGACACCTCCGCGGATCCGTATAGCATTATGATCCCTCCGCCAAATGTCACCGGTTCCCTTCACATGGGTCATGCCTTCCAAGATACCATTATGGACACACTGATCCGCTTTAATCGTATGCGCGGTAAAAACACCCTTTGGCAACCGGGTACCGACCACGCCGGTATCGCCACGCAAATGGTGGTAGAACGCCAACTGGCTGCACAGGGCTTGTCGCGCCATGATGTCGGCCGCGAAAAGTTCATCGAAAAAGTCTGGGAATGGAAAGAAGAATCCGGCGGAACCATTACCAAACAGCTACGCCGTATGGGCGCGTCTCCGGATTGGAGCCGCGAACGTTTTACGATGGACGACGGTCTATCCGATGCGGTAAAAGAAGTCTTCGTTCGCTTATATGAAGAAGAGCTAATCTATCGCGGCAAACGCCTAGTCAACTGGGATCCGGTACTGCACACCGCGGTTTCCGATCTTGAAGTCATCTCAGAGGAAGAGCAAGGTAATCTTTGGCACTTCAACTACCCATTGGCTGACGGCTCAGGCCACCTAACCGTAGCCACCACACGCCCAGAAACCATGCTCGGTGACCAAGCGGTCGCAGTACACCCAGACGATGAACGCTATCAACACCTGATCGGAAAAACCATCTCCCTCCCTTTGGTGGGCCGCGAAATCCCAATTATCGGTGACGACTATGTCGATATGACATTCGGAACCGGCTGTGTAAAAATCACGCCAGCGCACGATTTCAATGACTATGAGATGGGTAAACGTCACGACCTGCTAATGCTAAACATCTTCACGGTCGATGCCGCCATTAACGACGAAGCACCTGAGAAATACCAAGGCATGGATCGTTACGAAGCGCGTAAAGCAATTGTTGCAGATCTCGACGCACTCGGGCTTTTAGACAGCATTAAACCGCATACCTTGATGGTGCCGCGCGGCGACCGTTCACACGCCGTTATCGAACCCTTCTTAACCGACCAATGGTATGTGGCGGTTGAAGCACTGGCTAAACCGGCAATCGATGCAGTCAAAAACGGCGATATCGAATTTGTCCCGAAAAACTGGGAAAACACCTATTTTGAGTGGATGAACAACATCCAAGACTGGTGTATCTCACGTCAAATCTGGTGGGGACACCGCATCCCTGCTTGGTACGATGCAGACGGTAATGTCTATGTTGGCCGCACCGAAAATGAAGTCCGTGAAAAACACCGTATTTCGGCCAGTGTCGAACTGACCCAAGACAATGACGTCTTAGACACTTGGTTTAGTTCAGCACTTTGGACTTTCTCAACGCTAGGTTGGCCAGAAAAAACACCCGAATTGGCGACTTTCCATCCGACTTCGGTACTGGTTACAGGTTTCGACATCATCTTCTTCTGGGTTGCCCGTATGATTATGATGACCTTGAAATTCACTGGCGAAGTGCCGTTCAAACAAGTATATGTACACGGCTTAGTGCGTGATGGCGAAGGCCAGAAGATGTCCAAATCGAAAGGCAACGTGCTTGATCCAATCGACCTAATTGACGGCATTCAACTGGAAGACCTAGTCGCAAAACGCACCTACGGTATGATGCAGCCAGAAAAAGCCGCGAAAATCGAAAAATCGACTCGCAAACAGTTTGCCGACGGCATTCCTGCATTCGGCACAGATGCGATTCGCTTTACTTTTGCCTCGCTGGCTTCAACTGGTCGAGACATCCGTTTCGATCTGCAACGTGCCGAAGGCTACCGCAACTTCTGTAACAAATTATGGAATGCGACTCGCTACGTCCTAATGAACACCGAAGGCTTTGATACTGGGGTTGACGAACAACAACCAGTAGAATACTCCCTTGCCGACCGCTGGATAGTCGCACGTTTGCAACAAGTCATCAGTGAAGTTCAAAAACACCTAGACAACTATCGCTTTGACTTGGCCGCCAATGCCATGTATGAATTTACTTGGAACGAATACTGCGACTGGTATCTGGAACTGGCCAAACCAATTCTTAACAAAGACTCGTCCGATGCCGCAAAACGCGGTACGCGTAAAACCTTGGTTCGCGTTTTAGAAACTCTATTGCGCTTAATGCACCCAGTCATGCCATTTATTACTGAAGAAGCGTGGCAAGCGGTTGCGCCGCTCGCAGGTAAAAACGGCAATACGATTATGCTGCAACCTTACCCAGAAGCCAATGAAAGCTTGCTAGACAGCGAGGCATTAGCGGAGCTGGAATGGGTTAAAGCCTTTATTATTGGGGTGCGTAAAATCCGCTCCGAAATGGACATTGCGCCAAGCAAAACCTTACCGGTATTACTGGCCGACTTAAATGCACAAGACTGCACTTGGCTGGAAAACAACCGTTTATTCTTGCAAACCTTGGCCAAATTGGAATCCATTGAGGTGCTCACCGATGAGAGCAGTGCGCCAGAATCCGCCGTTGCATTAGTCGGCGAAATGAAAGTCCTTATCCCAATGGGAGGACTGATTGATAAAGAGGCTGAAATGGCACGCCTAGGCAAAGAAATCGACAAATTAAAAGGCGAAATCAACCGTTTAAGTGGCAAACTCAACAACGACAGCTTCGTTGCAAAGGCACCGGAAGCGGTGGTCGCTAAAGAACGCGAAAAATTGGCTGAAAACCAAACCGCTCTAAATAATCTTGAGGCGCAGTATGACAAAATCTCAAAACTTTAAGCTTTCCCGCTCCCTGCAACCCTTCGCAATCACGCTTGGCTTAGCGACTCTAAGCCTTGTAGCTGCGCCAATCAGCAGCGCAACAGCGGCAACTGCGGGCTATACCAACTACGTTACCGATTCAATCGAAGTTCCGGTGCGTCGTGGACCGGGGTACAAATTTAAGATTTCACAAATGCTTAAATCCGGCACGCCAATCAAAATATTGGAAGTCGACAAAGAGGGCTGGGTTCAGGTCGAATATACTCGTGGCTCAAAAACCTCGCTCGGCTGGATGCCTTCAAGCATGCTGCAAAACGAACCGATCGCTAAAGAGCGCTTAGTGACGCAGATTGAAAAAACAAATCAAGTGGAAGAAAAATTCAACGCGCTCCAACTGGAACTGAAAACCTTAAAAGAGCGTTTTGATACCGCCAGCACTGAGTTAAGCAGCATCAAACAAGAAAAGTTTGAAGTAACTCAAGAATTTGAACGGTTGAAATCGGTCTCCAGCAATGCGGTGACGCTGGACGAAGAAAACAAAGCGATGAAGATGCGGCTCAATGAAGTAGAAAGCGAAAACGCCATTATGCGCGAACAGATTGACCAGTCAGAAGATTCGATTAAACGCCAGTGGTTCTTAACCGGCGGAACCGTTCTACTGGTGGGTTTACTGCTTGGACGTTTCTTCCGCGCACCAACCAAAAAGAAACGCTGGGGTGAGTTATAAGCCTCTTGTTTTAAACAAACTCAAAACCGACAGTCTTAACATCCTTCCCGCCCTTGTTGCCAAACGCATTTGCTAAAGCAAGAAAGGACTAGGAAGAGAACGCTTTAGGCACAGAAAAATTTAATTGAGCAAGACGGCTGTTTTTGTCATGTCCAGACCTGACAAAAACAGTCAACACCGCGCAGTTAAATTCTTTAAAGGCCAATAGGGACTTGTTCTGAATCTCCCTAGGATTCAGGACTCCTGAGCGTCTTTGGCGCTTAGGTAGTTAATCTTATGCAGATGCTTTCGGTTGAGAATGGTTCCGGCTTCAGTGTCAAATTTAACTTTTCAACTTAATCTTTTTTGAACAAACGTTAGCTTCTTTTTTAACTTTTTGAAAGCGTTAAGCGGCTTAATGAATGACCCCTCAAGTAAACTCGCAAAGCGTTTCACGCTCATTTCAATTCCAACCATCGAGATTGATAACCGACGGAAAATACTTTGTTTCAAAACGAATAACCGTCAGATCACAAACTTTCTGTTCGCCAAACAAAGCAAAAGAATAATTCTTTACAAAAACTCTTATTCATAATCAATCTTATTTTCAATTAAACTCAATCACTTTCTCATGCAAAACGTTTTGATTTATTATTTCAAATACTTGTTAAGTAAATGGTTTTCTTCTTTGGTTAAGCAATGAACTCACTCCAATACCCTGGCAATCGGTGCCTTAATGCCATAAACCAAAAAAAACAGCACGGTTTTATGTTCCTATTGGTTTCGCTAATGTTGGTCATTGGCTCGGCAGCTTGGTTTACCAGTATCGGCAAGCAGCAAGCAAGTAGCATGAAAGTGGAAAGCGAAGACCGTAATCTATTGCAGCTACAAAAAATCAAACAGAAAATGCTCGCCTACTCCATCCTAACTCCTGAAATTTATGCAAATCAATCTCTTATACCAGGACCGGGGTATTTTCCATGCCCTGATAAAGATGGCGATGGCATCGTTGATGAACCTTGCGGCTACGAATCTGCAATTCATCAAACTTTTGTATACGGGCGAGTTCCAAGAGAAATTACAGGGCATTTTTTCTCTTTTATCGATGAAGACATTGACCAAGATCGTTTCTGGTTTGCGGTTGATGCTCGCTTAGTCAGTTCTCATGGTCTCTATCAATTTGCAGGAAACCAACGTTTTAGTAATGTAAACCCTGATATGGAAAACGAGGTTAAAGACGACTCCAATCATGATGTTCCGCCATTATTGCTAGACGGCAAAACAGAAATTGTGATGGTACTTTTTTATGCAGGCAATGCCCTAAGCGGACAAAATCGACCAAGCAATCAGATTGATGACTATCTAGAACAACCAAACGAGGTTATTGGCCAAAACATTGATTTTACCTCTGCTGGGAACTCAGGCACTTCTTTTAATGACTATGTTTTAAGCATTACCCGTAGCGAATGGGAAGCTGCCATATTGTCACGAGCAAGTAAAGATAACAATCCGCTGGATGGTGTACCTGATTTTTGCGTAAGTCTAAGCGACAATAGTCAACATTGGTTTAATGAATGTGCCTATACCAACACAGCAAATCGCCCAATTTACCAATGCGATGAAACCAGTTTCGATAACCTTACCGGACAGAATTGGCGCGCGCTAATCTGCCCCTAGGAAACGGGAATGCAACCAAATAATCACCATTCAAAACGTATCTCGATTAAGTCTAAAAACAAGGAAGGCTTCACCCTACTTGAAATAGCGATTGCACTGGCAATTTTAACCATTTTAACGATTCAAATCGCTGATCTAAGCAAAATTAGCAGATACTATGATTTAAATCGTGCTAGCTCAGCTCAAGTTGGAGACGTTAAAAACCTTTTACTTAGCTTCCTGCAAACCAATGGATACTTGCCTTGCCCCGATACCGATAACAATGGATGGGAAAACCGTACCGGAAATCAATGTGATGCGATAAAAGGAAAACTCCCACACTTAATGCTGGGCATCACCCAAAACGACGCCTCTTTCCAACCTTACTATTACCAAGTCAATGCAAGAACAAACAGTGCCGAGATAGAGGACCCAAGTAATTCTGCCAGTTTTTTTGGTACGAGCGCGATACCCAATTTCAACCTAAGCACTCCACCAATTGGCATCAATGCCGGTAACGGCAATATGGTAATCTGCGACGCTGCAGAATCGCAAAATTGCAATATTAGCACTGGAATAGATCATGTCATTGAAGGAGCTGCCATTGCCGTTGTGGTTGCTTTTGGCAATAACAGCGCAACTACTTGGCAGCAAATTGATAACAACAGCATTGACTTGGATGCACCAGCTGAACAAGAAAATGCTGACGGTGATGCTTATTTCTGGCTTGCTAAACATAGCTTTGCGGATGACAACCTTGCATGGATTAATGGCTATGAAGCTAAATACACGCTATTACAATCCAGCTTTCACCTTAATTAATTGGCAAGGACTGACTATGAAGACGGGAAAATCGACTCTCCAAAATGCCGGTTTCAGCCTACTGGAACTAACCATTGCCCTATCCATCATCAGTATTATTGGAGCTGGTAGCCTCGTAACTTACAGTGAATTTCGTGACCATGCCAAATGGCAGGAATCGCAACGCAGTATGGCTGTCGTTAAAAAGGCAATCTTAAAGTTTAACGAACGCTATAAGTTTGTTCCGTGCCCTGCTCAAGATGAGAGCGGCCTAGAATCACGCACAGTCAAAAAAGGTAAAATCCCCGCTATTCCAGCCATCCCCGCTGTCCCAGCCAGACCGGGAACAGAGAGTCGCCCCACCATTCCTGCAATTCCTGCTGTGCCGGCGCAAGCAGCAATTCCTAACATTAATGTCAATACCTGTTCGGTAAATAGTGGCTATGTCCCATACGAAACGCTCGGTTTAGCCCGTGCTGACGCTCAAGACAGCTGGGGAAACTTAATACTCTATGCCGTCGATCAAGGTGTAACAGATGAAGATCTCATGCTTGACTGTCCAAACCAAACCGCATGTTTCTTCAATCGTGATCCTATTCCCAGCCTACCACCCAATAAAGTTTATCCCGGCAGTGCTTTACCGGCCTATAACTCACAAACCTTACCGGTCGGCAGTAATTTAGGAGCACAGAATTTAGAGATTTGTAGCAACAGCAGCTGCTCAGAAATACTCGCAAATGGTCAAGTCATTGTGCTTGTCGCAAAAAATCAACGTAACTCAAATAGCTCTGATTTAGGCAGTGACGAACAAGAAAATCTAGATGGCGATCGAAAATTTATCCAGACACAATATAGTAAGTCCTCTGCATACGATGACGTCATTCTGTCTATAGGCGCTTACGAATTGAAAAAAAACGATGAAATGAACAGTTTTGAAATCGTTAACACAGTCAATAACAATCAAAACATCACATTAAAAAGCGGAGAAAATGTAATCGGCGGCGGGGCGGATAAAAGCATCGGCGATATTGGTGACAATAATCCATACAGCAAAAACGTACAAACAGCAATTATCGGCCAAACGGTGAGTTTTGGCAGTGACTATGCCGGCAAAACCGTCGTCATGTCTCTTGACACAAAAGCCTATGGAACCTGGGACCAACCTAGTAGACGCGATCCGGGCTTAACCAGTGACCAGGCTTTTATCAGTGCTAATGGTTCTATTTTGGAAACGTTGGTTTATGATTCAACTCAGAGTGACCATGATGGCTACTATAGCTATTATGATCCTGCACTTGGTGGAGACAGTAGCTCAACCAACCGTACTGAGAAATATTGGGATGACTCCCATGATTTAGTTTTTCAACTAGACGAAAATGGCGACGCCAACCTAGAATTTGCCGTCGCCACCACTGGAACAGACGAACAAGTTGATTTCACCAACATCGAATTAATTGTCTATGACACTCCGCCACTTATCCCTAACTTTCCTAGCGTTAATGTAATTGACGGTATTGAGCAAACACAGGGGCTTGAATAATGAACACGCAATCCTCCGAATTGAAACAGAACGGGTTTACCTTAGTCGAATTAACCATAGTGGTTTTGATTTTAGGGATTATTTTTATTTCTTTTTCCAATAATATGGGGGCAATAGGACATGTCCAGAAAATCAAACAAAGCCAAAACCAGCTAAAAACCTTAAAAACCGAATTCCTCACTTTTGGTAAAACACATAAATACCTTCCCTGCCCTGATACGGATAACGATGGCTTGGAAAATCGCACGAATATGATTGTCGCCACTGAAACCCTTGATGTCTGCGCTTCATCTTCCGGTACGGTTCCTTATTTGACCCTAGGTTTACAAAAGGAAGCAATTACCGATAGCTGGAACAACCTCATCCGTTACGCCATCAACACCGAAACAACAGACGGTGCCAAAATCTGCGACAAACGAAGTTCCGCTAGCTTCTTTTGTACTCTAGCCGCTGACACCACTCCTTGGTTTAATATGACCGATACACCACCGAATAGTACAGATTCAGGTAGCGGAAATTACACCATTTGTAACCAAAAGACCGCTAGCTGCGATGCTTCAACAACCATGCAAGGCATTGACTTAAATACCGCTAGTATCGTTTTGCTCGCTTACAATCAAGACGGTTCCCAGACGCTAAACAATTGCTCTGAACAAAATTCAGCCACAAAAGAAAACTGCGACAACGACCTGTACTTTCACCAGTCACAAGCAGATAACCAAACGCAAAACTTTTTTGACGATAGCATTCTTGCCATTAGCGGTTACGAGATCAAAGCCAATCTTCTCGCCAATAACATAAATTGGGATAGCTATACGTCAACAAGCAGCCATTCTGGCTTAACACCGACTTATGAAGATTTTGACTTAACCGCTGATGACAATGTTCCAATATCCAATAGTCCAGATGAACAAGATGTCATTCTCATAAACCGTAATATGACCACCGATTTAGATTTAGGCGGGGGAGATGATTACCTTGCAATCGGCAACAATCTTGCGAGCACTGATTCTAATCCGAAACTGGATATGGGGGATGGTAACGATCAACTGTATATTGTCGGCACCGCAACGACTTCTGTTTATCTCGGTGATGGAGACGATGCTTTTGTATTAGGAACCGATATGCAAAGTCAGGCTTTTAGCGGCGATGGCAACGACAAAATCTGGATTCAAGGCAATATCCTAGAGGGATACGGCACTCGTCGAGGTAGAAAAAGTTATATTTTAGAAATGGGCAATGGCGACGATATTCTTTGGGTCGGCAATAGTGAAGACTCTCAAAGCGGCTTGATTCAGAGCAACATTAGGGGCAATGACGGCTTCGATATTTTAGTACTGGAACAAATTAGCAAAAGTGACTACCAAAACGATAGCTCGCTTCAAAGCTTCGTGAATGAATTTGAGCTCGTTATTTTCAAAGCCGATAACAACGGCGATCGAGAATATCTCGAGCTCAATTAGCGCATACCTGAATGTAAAAAAGGCCATATGCAATAAGCAAAATGACCTTTTTAAAATTTGATTGCGGTAAGCTTAAGAAAACGCAGAACAAGTCTAAATTGCATCAAATACCCTGTTGAGGGCAACAGGAACTTATTCTGCGTTTCCTTAGTTATAAATTCTTGGAATCAACTTTTGCGCTTCAACATAACCTGGTAATAAAGCGCCGTCCTCAAGGATTATATTTGGCGTGCCATTAATTTCTAAATCTCGTACATACCCCATATGCGCTTGCACAGGATTATCACAAGATTTTGCCGCTAAAGTCTCGCCCTTCATGACTTTATCCATCGCTTGCTGCGGGTTACTCGCGCACCATACCGATACCGCTTTGCTGTAAGATGGCGTATTCACACCGCTGCGTGGGAACGCCAAATAACGAACGGTTACGCCAGCTTCATTCAAAGCCGGAATCTCATTATGGAATTTGCGGCAGTATGGGCAGTCAATGTCGGTAAACACGGTAATCGTTGATTGCTGCGGCGCTTTAGGATTGGCTGGATACACCAACATCGATGTCGGTGGAATCTGCGCGATTACCCCTTTTCGCTCATCATTAACCACAGCCGATGTTAAATTCACGCCGTTTTTTAAATCCATCATCTGCCCTTGTAGCAAATAATTACCGTCGCCGCTAAGGTAGATGACATCCAGACCAATTTTAACCAAAAATAGATTTGCAATCGGCGTCGGGCGAATATCCAATGGACCAGAAACACCATTCAATAAAGGTGTTAAGGTTTTTTCAATCGCTTGACGTTGTTCCGCAGCCACGTCTTGTTGAGCCTGCACATTCACAGAGAAAGCCGCACTGGAAAGTAACGCCAGAAGCCCCCATTTTTTGATTAATTTCATTAACTTAATTCCTTTAACCGCGCCTTAAAAAACAAGCAATTTTGTAAATTTGCACACTATACCATGCTCAAATCAATTTTTTTGCTCAAAGAGGATTAAACAGCATGGATAAACCGTGAATAACGCCCAAAGAAAATGGATAATATTGAGCATGAAAACCTTATTTTTGATTCTGACAACCGCCGTTTTAACGGCATTTTTAGTCGCCTGCCAGCAACCGGAAAGCGACACCGCCCCTGCGCCTCAAAAACAGACCGAACTGCTTATTTACAGCGGCATCACGATGGTTCGTCCACTGCAAAAACTGGCCGATGAATTTAGTGCCCAACACGGTGTCCAAATTAAAATCATTCAAGGCGCTTCCGGTTTCATTCTCGACACCCTAAAAAAGCAGCAGAATGGCGACATCTATTTTCCCGGTTCAGCTAATTTTAGAAAAAAAACTGCCAATAAAGACCTATTCGTCGACTACGCTTTCGTCGGCTATAACCGACTCGCGTTAATTGTTCCGAAAGGCAACCCAAAACAGCTCAGCGCAGATGTAACACAACTTACTAACCCTGAACTTTCGGTCGTCATCTCATCACCGGAAGCCAGTTCCGTTGGCCGCGCCACCAATGAGCTGTTAAAAAAAATGAATATCGAAAACCTCGTATTTGAAAATATCACCTATTTCACCACCGACTCGCACCTTATTTTTAACGCCATCCGGTCTGGTGATGCCGACCTCGCCGTTAACTGGTATGCCACCAGTAAGTGGCCCGAATCGACACCATTCATGGACGCACTCATTATCGATGAAAACCTCTCTCCAAAACGTCATTTAGAGCTTAATCGCCTGCGCTACTCAACAAATCCGGAGTTAGCTCTGGAATTTATGCGCTACGCCAGCTCGGCGCACGGCTTACAGACCTTTGCCGACTTTGGTTTTCTAACTCAAGACGAATTGGCGTATTTTCTTGAGCACCCTCCGCAAATCCTTCCGGCGAGCAAATAGATGAAATCCAAATACCAAACTCAGAGCAAGAGTCATTCAGCGGTAAGACACACCGGCATTAATTTGATTTTGCTCTTAGTCATTTTTATTGTCGGTTTAGGCTCACAAACCCTGCTTAATTTCCGTATCTCCGACTACATCAAAGAACTGGATTGGCAAGTACGCAATGCCGAAGTGGAAAATCTGCTGGGCCAAGAAATCATTTTGGAAATTCACAAAATCGAATCCAACTTTTTTCAGATGTCCGCCTTTCCAAACAAACACCTACGCCGAATCATCAATGCCGAAATCGATGAAAGCGAAGAAGAAATTGAGCACGTACTCAGCGTTCTTAATCATGGAGGTAACTTCAAACACAACTTGGACTTAAACCTTCCCAATACCAACGAACAAGAAGAAGTGCTGACGTACACTCCAAGTGTCGAAAATGCGTTTTCCTTTACTGCCGCCGACATCTTGCCAAAGGTTCAGGTCATTAATAGAAAACTCAACCAGCTGAATACCGTTATGGATAAGCTTGATCAATACCGTTTGAGCAACGACCCGAGACTCGCAGAAACCCTATCGGAATTGAAACTGGACGTTAAACTGTTCAAGCCGATATTTCATCGTATAAAAGAAGATGCTAACCACATCATCTATTTAAACAAAAGCAACTTTGGCGAAATCCGCGCCAAGGTGTCCGAACAAAAGCGCTTCTACAACAATGTCCAAATTTCATTAACCCTGTTTTTACTTATTTTTGGTCTACTCTCTTTCTGGGCGTTAAGTCGAAACATCCATCGCAGTTCAATCGCCGTTGATAATAGTCGCGATTACACACAAGACATTCTTAATTCGCAGCAAAACATTATCATCGTTAACGACGGCGAAAAAATCATCGATGCCAGCGGAGGTTTTTTTGCTTTTTTTGCCGAATACCAAACCCTAGAGGACTTCTCTAGAGACTACAGTTGTATCTGCGACCTATTTGTTGAAGCACCTGGCTTCGTCTATAAATTCAAAGATAAAAATTGGATCGAGTACTTACTGGAAAACCCACAAAAACTGCATAAAGCGAAAATCCGCTATCTAGGTTCCGAGCGTACTTTCCAACTACACGCACAAAAATCGATTAAATATCAACGCTATATTGTCTCGCTAGTCGATATTTCCGAGCTGGAAAGCATTAACAGTGACCTGCAACTACAGAAAAACCGCGCACTCTATGCCACCAAATCAAAAGGCGAATTTCTTGCGAATATGTCACATGAAATCCGCACCCCGCTCAATGCCATACTCGGCTTTATTGACTTATTAAAAGACAAAAAACTCGATCGCGAAAGCCATAAATATCTGGACACTATTTCGCAATCTAGCCACACCCTGCTGGGCATCATCAACGACATTCTCGATCTCAGCAAAATTGAGAACGGGAAACTGATTATCGACCAAAACGACTTTTCGCCACAAAAAGAATTCGGCAGTGTTGCCGACTTGTTTAAAGCGCGCTGCTCGGAAAAAAACATCTGTTTTAGCACACACCTTTCGGAACGTCTGCCGACTTCGATTCATTCTGATGCGTTACGCATTAAACAGGTGCTCACCAATCTACTGTCGAATGCGGTGAAATTTACCGAAAGCGGTAAAGCCATTGAGCTTAAAATTGACTACAACCCAGGCTGGCTGCGTATTTCCGTCTGCGACCAAGGGATTGGCATGACGCGAGAAGCGCAAGAAAGGATTTTTGAGGCCTTCACCCAAGCAGAAACCTCAACTACGCGCACCTATGGCGGTACAGGTCTTGGCTTAACCATCAGTTCGCGCTTGGTGACCATGTTAGGTGGCACGCTTAAAGTCACCTCCAAGCTTGGTGAGGGCAGCACTTTCTATTTTAGTATTCCGGTACAAGCAGGCTCCAGCGAAGTCACGCCACCCCCGCCAACGCAGGGCACAGAACAGCAACAATTTAGCGGAAATATTTTGCTGGTCGAAGACAATCAAACCAACCAGATGTTGATGAAAGCAATCCTCAAAAAATTCAACTTAAGTTGCACTCTGGCTTGTGACGGGCTCGAGGCGGTGGAAGCGGTTAAAACCCAACAATTTGACCTAATCTTAATGGACGAAAACATGCCGAATCTAAACGGCATCGAAGCAACCAAACAGATTCGCGCCTATGAACAGGAAAATCAACTCCCTGCGCAAAACATTGTGGCCTTAACCGCCAATGCGATGATTGGCGACCGTGAACGCTTTATTCAAGCCGGGATGAATGAGTATTTAACCAAGCCGATAAATATTGGCGAATTACAAAAGATATTCAACGCCTTTCTTACCGTGCAAAAAACAAACTAACCGCGGGGATGATGTTGCTGATGCAAACTTTGTAAACGCGCCTTAGCGACATGCGTATAAATTTGCGTAGTCGATAAATCACTGTGACCCAAGAGCATCTGCACACTGCGTAAATCTGCGCCATGATTCAAAAGATGCGTCGCAAACGCGTGACGCAGTCCATGCGGCGATAAATCACTAAAAATACCCACTGATTCTGCCAGATTACGCACCCTATGCCATAAAGTCTGACGCGTCATTGGCCGCCCTAAACGCGACACAAACAGCGTTTTTACCCGCTTATTTCCGACCAATTCAGCACGCGCTTGCTGCAAATAAGTTTGCAACCACTCTGCCGCTTCCTCACCAATCGGGACAATCCGCTCTTTTGCCCCCTTGCCGACAACCTGCACCATGCCTGCATTAAGATTCAATTGTTCAAAAGGCAGCTCCACCACTTCAGACACTCGCAACCCAGAAGCGTACATCAGCTCTAAAATCGCGCGATCACGGACGCCTAAAGCGGTGCCTAAATCAGGGGCTTGCAACAAGCTCTCTATCTGCGCTTCGCTCAACACCTTCGGTATTTTACGCACTGCTTTGGGTGCAACCATCTGATCCACAGGATTCGATTGCACTCTCTTCTGCTGCTGAGCCCAAGCATAGAACCGCTTTACCGAACTGAGCAAACGCGCATTCGAAGCGGCTTTACATTCATCACTTAATTGCAGCATAAAGGCTTCAAGCTGCACATTTTGCAATGTCTGCCAAGCCAACGATTGTGCCTGCAACCAATGGCTAAATTTGCGCAAATCCGCACGATAAGCCGCCAAAGTGTTGGCGCTCAGCCCCTGATTAAACTGTAAAAAATGCAAAAACTCGGCCAAAGGCAATGAGGATGACATACACGGCTCCAATCAATCAACCGCAAAAGTATAACAACTAAAAACTGCAGCAATAAAAAAACCCCGCTGGACAAATCCAGCAGGGTTTTTTCGGACAAACAAGACTTTATAAAAAAGCCGCGGTTTGTAAGGCCTATACCTTTTCTTTGATACGTGCAGATTTACCTGAACGATCACGAAGATAGTATAGTTTCGCACGACGAACCGCACCACGACGCTTAACAGTAATGCTGTTAACCAGTGGACTGAATGTCTGGAAAGTACGCTCTACACCAACACCGTGTGAAATTTTACGTACGATAAAGTTAGAGTTGATACCACGATTTTTCTTCGCGATAACCACACCTTCATAAGCCTGAAGACGTTCGTTTTTACCTTCAACAACTTTAACTTGAACAACAACTGTATCACCTGGTGCAAACGCAGGGATTTCTTTCGTCATTTGTTCCGCTTCAATTTTTTTAATGATATCGCTCATTTTAAGCTTCTCCATTGGTGGCTCGAATCAATTGAGCCGCAGGGATTTTGTCCCTGTTAATTTTATCCAACTTTAAAAACGTGCAAGACGCCAGAGGTTGAATCCGAATTGTTGCTCTTTTTACCCAAAGAGCGCGATTTATTTATTCAATAAATCTGGGCGTCGCTGCGCAGTACGCAACAACTTTTGTTCTTGTCGCCAAGCGGCAATTTTCGCGTGATTGCCATTTAACAGAACTTCCGGAACGCGCATTCCAGCAATTTCTTCCGGCCTCGTATAGTGCGGGCAATCCAACAAACCATCCGAAAACGAATCCTGCTCTGCAGATTGCGCATGTCCTAACGCACCCGGAATCAAACGTATCACCGAATCCATCAACATCATCGCCGGCAACTCGCCACCACTGACGATAAAATCGCCAATGCAAATTTCTTCATCCACTTCAGATATCAACAAACGCTCATCAATACCTTCATAACGACCGCACAACAAAACGATAGATTCCAGCTCAACCAACTGAGCGACTTTCGCTTGCGTCAAAGGGGCGCCTTGTGGTGAAAGATACACCACATGTGGCTTACTGACTTGCTCTTGCCGAATGGCGTCCAACGTCTCTTTTAACGGTTGGTAGAGCATCACCATTCCCGGACCACCGCCATAAGGACGGTCGTCTACGGTTTGATGACGGTCGTGAGTAAATTCACGTGGGTTCCAAGTTTTCAGCTGGTACAAGCCGTTTTGGATAGCGCGGCGGCTAACTCCAGATTCGGTCAGCGCACTGAACATTTCCGGAAAGAGGGTGATGACATCAAATTTCACTCGCTCTGCTCGTCCTCGTCAACCAGCCAATCGACCTTAATCAACTTATTTGTCGTATCAATATCGAGAATAAAGCGCTCCATCACAAATGGAATCAGCACCTCTCGATCACCCTGCACGCGCAAAACATCGTGCGCGCCGGTTTCGATTAGATTGACTACCGAGCCCAGATTATCCCCTTCAAGGTTAACCACTTGGCAGCCGATTAAATCAACCCAAAAAAATTCATTCTCGTTTTGTTGCAAAGCATCTCGGTCAATCGCGATAGGACAACCCATAAATTCGCGAGCCATATCACGCTCAGTAATCAAATCGAGTTTGGCCACAAGTGCTTTTCCGCCTTGCTGACCTTTGAAGCCTTCAACTTTGACTTCGCGCCACTCGCCTTGGTATTGAATCCACCACGGCGAATAACTAAAAATATTTTCACGAGGCTCAGTGTCTGAGTAAATTTTTACCCAGCCATGAACCCCGAAAACACCATTAATCTGGCCGACAGGCAGTAAATTATCTGGAACAGAAGGCATGTTTACTCCCCGTCAAACTGGATTAAATGTTTTTCAGAGCGCTCTTAACGCGATCAGAAAGTTGTGCACCTTGTGCAACCCAGTGGTCAACACGCGCCTGATCAACACGTAGCTTTTCTTCGCCACCACGTGCAACAGGGTTATAGAAACCAATCTGTTCGATGAAACGACCAGTTGACGTGAAACGTTGGTCAGCAACAACTAGCTTGTAAAACGGACGCTTTTTAGAACCACCACGGGCTAAACGGATAACTACCATAATATATTTCCTTGTTTTAATCAGGCGATGAGCGGAAAACCACTCAACAAATTCTTCTTTGTTTTAACTGTCTTGACGGTGCCTACACCCCCAGAAACAGGAAAGCCGCGATTATAAAGAAACCGCGGCCTGATTTCAAGCAATTTCACCAAGCGTTTCTCTAGGATTAAAAATCATGCAAAAACAAACGCTTAGCGAAACGCTGCTAAACCTTAACGCATCCCTGGTGGGAGTCCGCCACCCATCCCGCCCATACCGGGAGGTAGTTTTCCGCCCAAACCGCGCAACATATTCTTCATGCCACCCTTAGAGACTTTTTTCATCATTTTCTGCATTTGAGTAAACTGTTTCAGAAGTTTATTCACATCTTGTACCGACGTCCCTGACCCCATCGCAATTCGACGTTTGCGAGAGCCTTTAATCACTGCTGGGAAACGGCGTTCCTGCGGCGTCATCGAATGAATCATCGCCGCCAACCGACTGAACTCTTTTTCCGCAACCGCATTATCCACTTGGCCTTTTAGCTGACCCATCCCCGGAATCTTACCGAGCATTCCGCCAATGCCGCCCATATTATTAATCTGCTGGAGTTGCTCCAAAAAGTCTTCTAAATCAAACTGTCCGGATTTCTGCAACTTTTGCGCAAACTTTTCGGCTTTTTGTTTATCGATTTTCGCTTCTGCTTCTTCGATAAGACTCAGTACATCGCCCATTCCCAAAATACGCCCGGCCATGCGCTCTGGATGAAACGGTTCAAGCGCATCGGTCTTCTCACCGGCACCTAAAAACTTAATCGGTTTACCAGTGATTTCACGAATCGACAGCGCGGCACCACCGCGGGCATCGCCATCGGTTTTGGTCAAAATGACCCCTGTCAACGGCAAAGCATCATTAAAGGCTTTCGCGGTATTAGCGGCATCCTGACCGGTCATGGCATCAACCACAAACAGGGTTTCGACCGGTTTAATTGCCGCGTGCAAATGCTGGATTTCACCCATCATCGCATCATCAATGTGCAGACGACCTGCGGTATCCAAAATCAATACATCAGCAAAGCGTTTACGCGCTTCGGCGTGCGCATTCCGCGCGATGTCCACCGGATCTTGTTCGGCACTGGACGGGAAAAAATCAACACCAATTTGAGCAGCCAAGGTTTCTAACTGCTTGATTGCCGCCGGACGATAAACATCCGCCGAAACCACCATGACTTTTTTCTTTTCACGCTCGGTTAGCCATTTCGCCAACTTAGCGACCGACGTGGTTTTCCCCGCGCCCTGCAAACCGGCCATCATAATGACCGCAGGTGGCTCAACATTAAAATTAAGCGGCGATGCGGCATCACCCATCACCGCAGTCAACTCATCTTTTACAATTTTAATAAACGCTTGCCCAGGGTTTAGGCTTGTCGAAACCTCTTGTCCAATGGCACGTTCTTGTACTTTTGCGACAAACGACTTGACCACCGTCAGCGCCACGTCCGCTTCCAATAAAGCACGACGCACATCACGCAAAGCATCTTTAATATTCGATTCTGTTAAACGCCCTTGGCCTTTTAGCGACTTTAACGTGCGGTTTAAACGATCGGATAAATTATCAAACATTTTTTCTCCCACTCAGTTGTGACCTACCCGCACTAAATTGAGACTTTCCTAGATTTAGTGAGGCGAAAACTGACTTGCGCCAAAGCGGCGCTCTTCTATTCAAAAAACAATTCCGCTATTATAAACAATTCGTGCATTCAATTTATGCTCCGATAAAAACAGTTTCATTTTTACTTGGCGAGAATCAATCACGGCAATCGGTAATAACAACAGTTAGCCAAGCCAATGGGGTATCGTTTGGGTTTATTCAACAAAGGATTTGTATGATTATTAGCGGTTTCAGTGCCTTAGTCGCCAGCTTACTGTACCTCTTTGTAAGTCTTCTAATTTGGCGCAAAATACGCTTTGTTGACCAACTGAAGCCGAATTTTCAACGCAAACGAATTCTGACTTTGGCCGCTGTGGCGGCATTATTACACCTTGTTTCTTTAAGCCAAACGCTCTGGCAAGGCTATTTTGTCTTCAACTTTGCCAACGCATTATCAATGATTGCCCTGCTCGGCAGTTTAATTTTGCTCTATCTCAACCGCAAAATGGCGTGCGAAACCTTGGGTATATTCATCTTCCCATTTGCCGCGTTTACCACCATCTTGCCGATTGGTTTTAACGAACACATTCAAATGCCGTTAGAAATCGGTAGCCATGTCTTAATTTCGATTGCCGCCTACAGCATTTTAGGCATCGCCACCGCCCAAGCCATTTTATATTCACTGCAAGAAAAACGTTTCCGCAAACGCCAGCTCTCCAACCTAATGCGTGCTTTACCGCCGTTACAGCAGATGGAAAGCCTAATGCTCAAACTGGTGATGATTGGCTTTGTCTTACTCAGTTTTGCGCTGATCAGCGGTATTTTCTTTGTCGAAGACCTGTTTGCGCAACATCTGATTCATAAAACCTTTTTTGCCTTTTTATCTTGGTTCGTCTACGGCTGGTTTATTATCGGACATTATCGTTCCGGATGGCGCGGACAAACGGCCGTACGCTTTATTATCTGGGCTTATGCACTGTTGATTTTGAGCTTTATCGGGACCGAAGTGATACTGTATCTGCTGTATGGCGGCGAATAAAAATCCGCCATCAGTGGGGATTATGCTTTTTTCACAAACCATAAAAACGTATAATCGCAGACTCTAATTCATAACCGTATTGAACGCCTTTGAACTCTCTAGATGTCTCTGCCCTGTTTGGGATTCTTGTCCTGCTGATCATTCTATCGGCACTTTTTTCCAGCTCCGAAACCAGCATGATGGCGCTTAACCGCTATCGCTTAAAGCATAAGGTTAAATCCGGGCATAAGGGCGCGATTCGCGCACAAAAGCTGTTAGAAAAACCTGACCGCTTGCTTGGCGTCATTTTGCTTGGCAACAATTTTGTCAACATTTTCGCCTCATCAGTTGCCACCATTATCGCCATGAAACTGATTGGCGAGGCGGGCATTGCGCTAGCCGCCGGCTTGCTCACGATGGTGGTATTGGTTTTTGCCGAAGTCGCACCCAAAACCTTGGCGGCACTCTATCCTGAAAAAATCGCTTATCCGGCTGCGTATATTTTAACGCCGCTGCTGAAAGTCTTGTCGCCGATAGTCTGGATGGTCAACTTTTTTGCCAACGGTTTTCTACGTCTGTTTCGCATCAATGTCAGTCATCACGACGACGACCACGCGCTCACTTATGAAGAATTGCAAACGCTCATTAACGAAGCCACCAGCCAACTGCCTGCGCACTATCGTTCAATGCTCAATTCGGTGCTGCAACTGGAAACCGTAACCGTTGAAGATGTCATGGTACCCAAACAAGAAATCTATGCTATCGACATCGACCAGCCGTTTGAAGACATTCTTAAAGATCTGCAAAAGTCTCCATACACCCGCGTGCCAATTTATCGAGGCTCACTGGATGAAGACCTTATTGGCATCCTTAATCTTCGCCGCGCCCTGCCGGTGCTGATGCGCAGCGACGTCTCCTTAAAAGACATCGTCAAACTCATTCGTCCGGCGTACTTTATTCCGGAACAAACGCCACTCAGCACTCAATTAGGTAAGTTCAACAACAAAAAACGCCGTATGGCGCTGATTGTTGATGAGTACGGAGACTTACAAGGCCTGCTCACCGTTGAAGACTTACTTGAAGAAATTGTCGGTAAGCTATCTACCGATGCTAAGTCCAAGCCCGTTCAAGAGGCTGTTGCAGTCAACGAGGATGGCAGTTGGCGTATTAGTGCCTCAGAGTTTATTCGTGAACTGAACAAAGACCACGATTTAGACTTACCGACAGATGGGCCAAAAACCATTAACGGCCTAATCCAAGAAATTATGGAAATGATTCCACCTGTCGGCACCTGTATTCGAGTTGAGGACAACTATATTTTGGAAGTCACCAAAATCTCTAAAAATGCCATTGAAGAAGTCCGCTTAACTTTCTACACGAACAAACGATTAAGACACACCACCCATGATTAATTTTGTATTCAACCAGCCAAGTCAATGGCAACAACTCAAAAACGGCATTCGCCAACTGGCCAAATCAGAAATTCTCGCGCGCTTTGAACAAGTCGGCTTTGAACAGAAAGCCGACGGCTCACTGCTCACCGAGGCTGACACTGAAATGCAAAAACAAACCCAGCGTTTTCTAGCGCGCAACTGGCCTGAGTTTGCGTTTCTGGGCGAGGAAATGAGTTTAGAACAGCAGAAAAAAGCTTTGTGCAGCCCACAAGGCTGCTGGATTCTCGACCCAGTGGACGGCACCAGTAATTTTGCTAGTGGCATTCCGGTATACGCCGTCTCACTGGCGCTGATGATGAACGGAGAACTGGTGGCAGGCTTAGTCTATGACCCAGACCGCGATGAAATGTTTGCGGCACGCTTGGGTCAAGGCGCAGAATTAAATGACCAACGCTTGGTTGCACAAACCCCAAAACGCTTATTAAAACAGACTAGCGGGATTATCGATTTTAAACGCCTGACCCCTGAACTGGCTTTCCAAATCATCCAAGATAATCCGTATGCCTCACAACGCAGTTTCGGTTCGGTCGCACTGGACTGGGCATGGCTGGCGGCAGGACGTGGCCACATCTACATCCACGGCTCGCAAAATATTTGGGATTATGCAGCAGGACTGTTGATTCTGACCGAAGCCGGCGGCAAAAGCTGCACTCTGGAGGGCGAAGCCGTGCTGCTGCCGCAAATCAAAAAACGCTCGGCGGTCGCGGCCACGACGCCAGAACTGTTCAAACAATGGGCCGATTATCTTAAAATCTAAGCAAACGCCATTCAAAAGCGATTGATAAAACAATACAGCATTGCGCGAACCAAACTCAATAACGCCACACCAACTGGCCGCTAAAAATATCTACCTTAGCGGCATATTCACCGACTAAAAAATGCACATCATCGGTTGTGTAATTAACCGGCGCTGGCTCGCCTCGCAAATAACTGTACGCCAAATCCATTTTCAACGATTTACTGACTTGATAACCCAAACCGACCGAATACCAGGTGCGTTTTGAATCCGGTGTCCGCGGGCTACGGCTCTGCGCATCAGGCACTGGTGTATGGTCAATCGCGAAACCGGTACGCCAAGTCAAACTCGGCGAACTGTGATACAGCGCGCCAATCGAATAACGCCAAGCATCTTGAAAATTTTGGCGAGAGTTCAATGCTTCTTGTTCCGAATCAAACTCAATGACTAGCTCTTTGAACTGACGCCACTCGGTCAAGGTCGCATCAGCAAGAAGCGCAACCTTATCACCCAATCCTTGCTTAACACTGAGCATTGTCGTGGCAGGCAAATTCACGGTTGAGCTTAATCCATATGAACCATTTTCGACATTCACCAAACTGTAGGCAATATCCGTAAGACCACGATAAGTAATCTCGCCCTGTGCAGCATGACGCACTGTCGAGCGATACGCCAAACCAATAGTGGTGCTATCGGTAGGCGTCAACATAATCCCTAAGTTGTAACCAAAGCCAATGCTGTCAGCCTGCGCAAAAGCATCACCATCTACTGCGCCGCCATTTAGCGTTAAATTATTGTTCATTTTCTGGCTAAGAATCAGATCGACATACTGCACATTCGCACCAGCGCCAAACGCGAGCCAAGGCGTGATCTGCTTGGCGACCGCAGGATTCAGATTGACTGTTTTCAAATCGGTCTCAACCGCATGATAACGCCCGACCCAATTCTCGTCATACAACAGATGCGAACCATAAGGCACATTCACCCCAAAACCAAAATCCACGTCACGGTAATGCGTTTTCCAAAAGAAATTTGGCACGGCGCCAAGCTGTGCGCCATCGTCATTCGCGCCAGTTAACGCACCGCCGCTAAGACCAATCGCACCCAATAAGCCTCCAGCAGCCGGCAGCGGCGATTCACGATAACTTCCACTGTCAGCAAATGCCAATTGCGGCGCAATGACATGCAAAGCGCCAACAAACTGACGGCCCTTAATTTGCGTTAAACCGGCCGGGTTAAACCACATCACACTGGCGTCTTCCGCATTCGCGGCGGCACCAGCATAAGACAGCCCCTGTCCGCTAGCACTTTGCTCAATCAGAGCAAAACCGGACGCCTGTACGGTAAAAGGAAGCAAAGCAGTGATAAAGAAAAAAGCCTTTGAATCTAGCATGGTAATAATACGTATCTTATTGTTTTTGTTAAATTTTTCCGAGACGTATTTTACCAGTTAAGACTTAATTAAAAGATTAAATAGATTAGGGAAAGAATAAGAACTTAAGATGAGCATTAAGCCTTATCTCAAAAAGTACAATGATTTCTAGTAGCGCACAAAAAAGCCCCGCTGTATTGCAGGGCTTGTAGAAAATAATAAAACGACCGTTTGATTATTATTTAATGGTTGAATCATCTGACACTGAAACTGAAGTGCCGCCAGTCGCTAAGAAACTGGCCATCGCTTCTTGCATTGTTTGAGTGACTAATTGATCATCCTCATCGCTCGGAATCAAAATCGAACCATGATAACCGTCGGTAAATTTCATCACACCTAATTGACCCTCTACAGCGCCAGATCCGGTGAGCTCATTTAACCCTTGTAACCTAATCCAAGGATTGGTTCCGGCTAGTGGCGCCATTGGCACACTGTTCGGAATTGTTTGATCCGGTAGATTGTCGCCACCGTCACCAACCACTTCAAACAACAGCGTCGGATTAGTCAATTCGGTTACATAGTTAAGCGGGTCTGCGGTTTCAACCACCGTCTGCGCCGCTAACAAAAATTGCTGATATTCTGCACTAGGAACCTGAATGCCATTTGCCGCTAAACCTGCCGCAATTTCAGGCGCATAATTTGACGAACCCGATAATAGATAAGCCATTTGCAGACCCGGCATGGCATAGACCGCTTCATCTGCGGGCTCAATGCTTTGGTATATCCCACCGACCATCGCACCTAATGAATGGCCGACAAAGGAAATTTGCGTGCTATCCAATAAACCATTTGAATTCCAATTCTCAATCGCGGAACGTAATTGCATTAAATCCGCGACCGCCTGTCTCAAGTTATCACGCGTCACCACTAAGTGGCTCAAATTAATGAAATGACGCCCAGAGGAATCCACAGACGCATCTGGTGCCGCCGCCGTGACATTACCATTTTCATCTTCGCTGACATAATTCACATCAAAGGTACGTTCACTCACATCTTGAATGCGTAAAGCCGCTAAAGCGCTTTGTGGAGTAATTCCATGCAACGGCAGATCAATCGCGACCGCGGCAAAACCGGCTGCAGCAAGCCGATCCGCAATGGTCAGTAAATTACCGCGATTTTGCGTAATTCCGTGTTGGAAAATAACCACTGGCCAACCGTTACTACCGTCTGGCAAATCAGCCTTTGGCACCGACATAAGCACAGGAACCGTTTGCGTGAAATTAACCGTCGGATTGGGGTTGTACTGTGTCAGCAAAGAATCACCCACCCCTTTCCAAAAAGTATTCAAAGGCGCAATCGGGTTTGTCTGTGATGGTGCGGCACCGTAGTACGGTAACTTTAAAGTACCGGCATAAATTTGCGCTAAACCAGCGCCTTGGAAGGCGCTTGTATCCACTCCAGCATTACCCAAGATTAAACTGGTATTCGCGGCTTCAGCAACTTGCTCTGATAGGGTGTGCAACACCTCGCCAATAGACTGCGTAGTAAAACTCCACAAGGCATTGATATCGTCCTCGCCAATCGCAGCCAACTGCGCGCGCGTCAGCTGACGTAAAGGCTCTAACTCTGCATAAGCCGTACCGACCAACGACTCACTGCCGCTTAAAGCTTTATAGAAAAAGCTCTTTGCCAACGGCTGTTGCTCGCTATCAAGCATATCGTTATCAACGGTCACCACATAAGTTGATTTCGAGGCCAACGGCTTAAGTGGAACAATCGCAATATTGGTTTGCGAACTGCTTGCGGCGGTCACCGCAGGAATATAATCCACACCCAAAACGAGTTTTTTAGATACCTCATACCCGGCTTGACCTAGCGTCAATTGATAAAGATTAATCCCGGCTTCCAACACATCTGGAATTTGATTTGACTGAGCATCACTCATATCCAACAAGGCATTGACTTTGAAGGTAATCGGCGCGGAGGTCGAAAAGCCGTCAATCGCATTCATCGCAACACGAGGATCTGCGTAATTAGCTGGATCATCAACTGGAATATTTAAAGTACCGTCTTTACTTCCTGAAAACAAAGCGTCATGCGGAAATGGAATATCACTCAAGGCAAAATTCATAACGACAAAATTAGCCGTTTCCGCCTTAACCGTATCGAGCGTAATATCTTGATCGGTCCCGCCGCCGCAACCGCCCAGTAACATCGTACCGGTTAGCAACGCGGTAGCCAGAGCGCCTTTCTTAAAACGAGAAAATGAGGTAACTAACATAACGGCTCCTTAATAATTCCACACCAATTGCGCACTAACGATATCGACTTTAGTATCAAAAGATCCTTGCAGTACATGCACGCCGGTATCGGCGCTGACCGCTTCAATCTGCTCAGTTCCGCCCCATAGATGGCTATAGGCGAAATCAATTCTTAGATCTTTATTCCACTGATAACCAGCACCGAACGATAGCCAAACTCGGTCGCTATCAGGGATTCGCGGTGTGCGCAATTCAGCATTTGGAATTGGAGTTTGATCGTAAGCGACGCCTGTACGAAGAATCCATTGTGGAGAATATTGATAGGTCGCACCGACAGAATAACGCATGACATCTTTCCATTCTTCCGGTTGCACGGAATCTTCTTTATTATCAAACTCGATACGAAGTTCATCGAAACTTGACCATCCGGTCCAAGTCGCATCGGCGAGAAGATTCATTTTGTCATTAAACGGATAGACCAAACTCAAGGAGGCACTCGCCGGCAGCGTCACCGTCGATTCAATGCCTTGGTCTTCAAAAGGCATGGCGGTAAAGTCGGCATCACCGGTCGCATGATGTTTAATTTGTGAACGATAACTGAAGCCGATATTCGCTCCGTTATCCAGATCATACAAAAAACCGAAGTTAAAACCGAAACCAACGCCATCTGCTTGCAGATCGACATAACCGTCGTTCTGCTGATCACCCAAATCCACTTTTTGGGTTAAGTTCACGTCGATATATTGAATGTTTAAACCCGCACCGAAACTGACTTGTGGATGCAGCTTAACTGCAAAAGCTGGGTTGATGTTGATGGTTTTGGTGGAAGTATAAACCGCATGGTAACGCCCGACCCAATCCTGGTCATAATCGATACTGGAACCAAATGGCACATTCACACCAAGCCCGACATCAATATCTTGGTACTTTCCTTTCCAGTAGAAGTTCGGCACAAAACTCGTTTTTGCACCATTGTCAGCATCACCGACAATCAGATTGTCCTCGCTCAGAATATAAGAACCGTTATTGGTAAATTCGGCCGATGGCACTATGACATGCCCCGCAGCAATCAACTGATTGCTTTTAATCTTGGTCAAACCGGCCGGGTTAAACCACATAATACTGGCGTCCTCAGCACTGGCCGCGGCACCGGCATAAGAAACACCTTGCCCACTGGCGCTCTGCTCAATTAAGGCAAAACCGGATGCGCTAACAGACAAGGGGGCAAAACTCAGTGCAGCCCATAACAGTTTTGTGTGCGATACTCTCATTTTTTCTCTACTCCACGCGGTAAACCGACTCATTCTAGCAATCCAAGAAGGAACGACTCGCTAATTCCACTTGCAGGCCTATAGATATTTTTTATCTTCTACTGAAAGCCTTAAATTAAAGTGCATCTAAAGCTTGCTGCAAAGTTTTCACCCCAATGATATCCATCCCCGGAATACCGCCTTTAGGCACATTTCCATAAGGCACTATTGCGCGAGTAAACCCATGCTTTGCCGCTTCAAAAAGGCGTTCTTGACCACTGGGCACAGGGCGAATTTCACCCGCAAGCCCAACTTCACCAAAAACAATCACGCCGTGATCAATTGCGCGGTTACGCATACTCGACAAAATCGCACTCAGCAAAGCGAGGTCGGCACTGGTCTCAAACACCTTAACCCCTCCGACCACATTCACGTAGACATCTTGATCGCCGGCTTGAATCCCGCCGTGACGATGCAAAACGGCCAGCAACATCGCTAAGCGATTTTGCTCCAATCCAACCGTCACACGCTTAGGTGCGCCATAGGGAGATTCATCCACCAAAGCCTGAATTTCAACCAACAGCGGCCGCGAACCTTCCCAAATCACCATCACCACAGAACCTGGTGAAGCTTCTTCGCCACGACTTAAGAAAATTGCCGATGGATTTTTTATCTGGCGCATCCCTTTTTCTGTCATCGCAAACACACCTAATTCGTTCACCGCTCCAAAGCGATTCTTCATGGCGCGTAAGGTACGAAAGCGACTGTCTGACTGGCCTTCTAAAAACAGCACACTGTCAACAATATGTTCTAAAACCCGTGGCCCGGCGACTTCGCCAGACTTGGTGACATGGCCGACTAAAAAAATAGCGATATTATTTTGCTTGGCAAAACGGGTTAAAAAAGCCGCGCTTTCACGCACTTGCGAAACACCTCCGGCGGCACTACCAACGTCAGCCAACTGCATCGTCTGAATCGAATCAACCACCATCACCTTTGGCAACTCTTTCTGTGCTGCAATCGCAATTTCTTCGACGTCAGTTTGCGTTAATAAACGCAACTGCTCATCAGGTAACTCCATGCGCTTTGCACGTCCTGCCACCTGTTGCAAAGACTCTTCGCCTGTAACATACAGCACATTCATCTGCGTACTTAAATAACACATCACTTGCAGCAAAATCGATGATTTGCCAACCCCAGGATCCCCGCCAATCAACACCACAGACCCTGGAACAATGCCGCCACCAAGTACTCGATCAAGCTCGCTCATGCCAGAATGAACTCGCGGCACCTCGGATAAGTCAACATCCTTAATCGAACGGACTTGGGCATCAAAGCCGCCAGAATAACTACTGCTTGAACTTTTAGCGGTTTTTTTAGCACTGCTTAACGCGATTTCTTTGAGTGTATTCCACGATTTGCAGGCTTGACACTGTCCGGCCCATTGCGAGTATTCGGCACCGCAATCGGTACACACAAACGCGATTTTGCTTTTTGCCATTGGTCGTTCCCTAAGGTTTTTTATGAGGGGTCATTATAGCGTTTCCATGGGCCATACTCGGCTCTTGCGCCATCACCTTTGGATAAAGCTCGGCAAAACTTTTCGAACTGCCGCGTGACATCACTTTACGTACGTGCTCACGACTTAATTGTCGCGGCTCGGCCACTCCGCAAGAGTGCGCAATCGACTCCACCTCTGCAATCAGTGCCTTATGATAATTCGCCACACGATGCGCTTTTTTTGTCGGCACCAAGCCGCGTTGTAACCGTTGATTATGGGTTGTGATGCCGGTTGGACAGGTATCTTGATGACACTGCATCGCCTGAATACACCCCAAAGAGAACATAAAGCCGCGCGCCGAATTAATAAAATCCGCCCCAACGGCAATCGCCCATGCGACCGTGGTCGGGTTTATCAGTTTACCCGATGCAATCACTTTAATACGCGGACGTAATTGATACCGGTCTAATACATCAATCAGCATCGGTAAGGCCTCGTTAATTGATAAACCGACATCGTCCATCAAAGCAACCGGCGCCGAACCAGTCCCCCCCTCGGCACCATCTAAAGTGATAAAGTCTGGTGTCCCTGCGTCGCCATAAACCAATAAATCGGCACAGAAAGATTCAATCCAGCTCTTTGACCCCATTACAAACTTAAAGCCGACCGGTTTGCCGGTCACCTCACGCAAATGTTGCAACATCTGCAACAGCTCTTGGTTATTGGCAATATCCGGATGGCGGTTTGGACTAATCGAAATTTCACCCTGCCGAATACCACGAATCTCAGCAATTTCTCGCGTAACTTTGGCAGCGGGTAAAATCCCTCCTTTACCAGGCTTGGCACCTTGGCTTAACTTCAGCTCAAACATTTTGATCTGCTCGTGGGCGGCCATTTCGCGAAGCTTTTCATTACTCAAATTGCCATTCTTATCGCGAAACCCATATTTCGCCGTACCAATCTGCGCAATGATGTCGCACCCACTGGCCAAATGGTAGGAGGACACACCGCCTTCACCGGTATTAAGCCAGCAACCGGCGAGCTTCGCTCCTTGCCCCAACGCATCGACCGCCGGTTTAGAGAGAGCGCCATAACTCATACCCGAAATATTAAACAGCGATTGCGCTCGATAAGGGGTTTTACAGCCCTCGCCAATGATCATTGGCGGCGAACTAACGGCATCTTTTTCCAACATTGGGAAAGCACAATTCACAAACAGAATTTTTCCCGGATGGGTATTGTCGCGTGTCGAGCCAAAACTTTGTACTGTAGAGAGTCCTTTGGCAGCACGATACACCCAAGAGCGCTGCGCTCGATTAAACGGACGCTCGTCTTGATCAGCAGCAAACAGATATTGGCGCAAAAACTTGCCAAGGTATTCAAACAAATAACGAAAACGACCAATAACAGGGTAATTGCGTCGAATCGCGTGCTCGGTCTGAAAACGGTCTTGCAGATAAAACACAACCAACAACAGCAGCGCACAACCGACCGAAAAAACAAACAACAATGACATCCAGTGCAACACCCATTGCGCGGTTTCCATAAGACTGTGCATTTAGCGCCCTCCAGTAAACAAACCATTGCCAAGAATGCCATGAATCCGCCCACAAAAAAAGCCCGTAATGAAACTATCATTACGGGCTTATATGCAGAACGAATTGATGGGAACGACTCTTTAACTCCCTAAAGAGTTACAAAAAATCCCCCTAACTTAATGCTTAATATCACGCCAATATTCGCGTTTCAACAAATACGTCAATAACAGCAGAAGCAGTAAAAAAGCGATGACTTTCCAACCTAAATCGTAACGCTCCAATTTGGCAGGCTCTCCGACATATTCCAAGAAATTGGTAATATCACGTGCCGCTTGCGCGTACTCGTCCGGTGCGGCATGACGCTGCATCCCTTCAAGTACATTCGGCATTGAAGTCCCTTTTAATACTGTATTGTCCCAGTTACCCTGCTCATCTTGATGATAAGCGCGCAAGAAAGTATAGATATAATCCGGCCCTTTCAAACGTGCCATCAGCGATAAATCTGGCGGTGAGCTACCCAATACGTCCATGGCAACACCATCCAACATACGGGTATGAACTTCATCAACAGACTTATTCTGGCCAAACGTCATTTGCGCAATAACTTCTTCGTCCGTCCAACCAATATCACGTGCAATGCGGTTGTAACGCATATATTTTACCGAGTGGCACGCCATACAATAATTGGAAAACAGAACCGCACCACGTTGCAAAGAGTCTTGGTCACGCAAGTTATTTTGCGCTTTCTCTAGTTCGATGGCAGGGCCACCAGCAGCAAACGCGCTAACACTCAACGAGGCGGCAAAGAAACTGATTACTAAGAATAACTTTTTCATCTATTTCACCCTCTCTGGTACCGGTTTGGTCTTCTCTCTGGCCGTGGTATACGGCAAAATTAAAAAGAATAGGAAGTAGGTCGCGGTAAAGATTTGCGCCATTATTGTCAGGGTAGCGGTCGCGGGTTGCGTCCCCAACCAACCAAGAATGATGAACGAAACCACAAGCATTGCCAATAACAGTTTGAATGACATTCCACGGTAGCGAATCGACTTCACTTTACAACGATCCAACCAAGGCATGGCGAACAAGAACATAATCGCAGCCCCCATTGCCAATACACCAAAGAACTTATCCGGTACAGCACGTAAAATCGCATAGAAAGGTGTGAAGTACCAAACTGGGGCTATGTGCTCTGGCGTTTTCAATGGATTTGCCGGTTCAAAGTTAGGTGGCTCAATAAAGTAACCGCCGCCCTCTGGCATATAGAACACCACCAGCGCAAACAACACCATAAAGAACACCGCGCCCATCGAGTCCTTAACCGAATAGTACGGATGGAACGGAATACCATCTTTTGGCAGACCATACTCGTTTTTGACTTTCTTAATCTCCACACCATCAGGGTTGTTCGAACCAACCTGATGCAAGGCAACAATGTGCATAAACACCAAAATCAACAACACCAAAGGCAGGGCGATAACATGCAACGCAAAAAAGCGGTTCAAGGTCGCGTCGGAAATAATGTAATCACCACGAACCCAAAGCGCCAAATCGGGGCCGACTAAAGGAATCGCACCAAACAGGGAAATAATCACCTGCGCACCCCAATAAGACATCTGTCCCCAAGGCAGTAGGTAACCCATGAAAGCCTCGGCCATCAAGACCAAGAAAATCAACATCCCGATTAACCAAACCAACTCGCGCGGTTCTTTATAAGAGCCATACAGCAAGCCGCGCATCATATGCAGATAAATCACGATAAAGAACGCAGAAGCGCCTGTCGAGTGCATATAGCGAATCAGCCAACCCCACTCCACATCACGCATAATGTATTCAATGGAATTAAATGCTTCTGCTGCACTTGGCTTATAGCTCATGGTCAGCCAGATACCGGTCACAAATTGATTGACCAATACCAGCAACGCCAAAGAGCCGAAGAAATACCAGAAGTTAAAGTTTTTTGGTGCGTAATACTCACCAACATGTTCATTCCACGTGCTAACCAAAGGATAGCGACGATCGAACCAGCCCAGAACGGTGCCGTTCTTCGCTTCAAATTTCTTATGTGGATTATCAGCCATTATGCCGCCCCTCCTGCAGTTGGGCCTTCACCAATACGCACAATACTGTCGTTGATAAAGTGATAAGGTGGGATTTCCAAATTGGTTGGCGCAGGCACTGATTTAAATACGCGACCCGCCAAGTCAAAACGCGAACCGTGGCATGGACAGAAAAAACCGCCCTGCCAATCGGCAGACACATCCGGCGAACCAATCGCTGGACGATACAAAGGCGCACAGCCAAGATGGGTACAGACACCGACGACGACAAGGTATTCCTCTTTCACCGCACGAGTCGCATTTTGACAATACGCTGGCTGGTCAGATTCATTGGATGCCGGATCACGTAAATCGCCATCTAAAGCCGGTAAACCAGCAAGCATCTCCGGAGTACGGCGTACAATCCATACTGGCTTACCACGCCACTCAACGGTCAGCATTTGCCCAGATTGCAGTTTACTAATATCGGCATTGACTGGCGCACCTGCCGCCTTAGCTTTTTCGCTAGGTTGCCATGAGCTAACAAACGGAACCGCCAAGAACGTCGCCCCTGCCGCTCCGACAACCCCTGTCACACCGGTCAGAATCCGACGGCGCTTTAGGTCTACACTAGAGTCATTATTTTGTTCTATCGACATAGCTGTCTTCCTAGTTTGAGAACTGACGGATAAGCGCATTATTATCCAGCTTCCTGCATGAAAGCCGCCTTCTTATATTCAACACGCTTGACGCGTTAAATCCGATAAAAAGGAAAGGCGCTCCCAATCAGTTCCTTGTCTACAAGCAAATCGGACTTATTCTACATAAGCCATTCACAAACTTAAATCAGTATCTGCTTATAGGACTATTAATAAATTCTTTCTATACCAAAAGATAAAATTGATAAATATAAGGTTTTTGCATTACTCATCTGATCATATCTGATCAAACCGGATTTTCAATATCAATAAAGGTAACATCCAGCGCAAACTTTTCCGCCAAATGCTCACCTAAGGCCTTGATTCCCAAGCGCTCAGTCGCATGATGCCCTGCCGCAAAATAGTGAATGCCACACTCAGCGGCTAAATGCGTGGTCTGTTCCGACACTTCACCACTGATAAAGAGATCCGCTCGCTTCGCAATCGCTTGGTCAATATAGCCTTGTGCACCGCCCGAACACCAACAGATTTTTTTTAGAATCCCAGGGCCTCCTTGCAACCACAACGGTTTACGTTGCAAGGTTTCATCCACTCGATCGTAAAACGCTTCGACCGCAATAGGTGTATCTAGGTCGGCACTAAACAACAAGCCGTCCTGTTCTGTGACCTTCAATCCCCACAGCTTAGCCAACTGCGCATTATTACCCAATTCAGCATGACCGTCCAAGGGTAAATGATAAGCGAACAGATTGATGTCATTCAGTAATAAGCTTTTAATACGGCGCTGTTTAAAACCAATAATCTGCTGTGGTTCGCTTTTCCAGAAATAGCCATGATGTACTAAAATAGCGTCTGCGCCGAGGTCTATGGCTGCATCAATCAATGCCTGACTGGCTGTCACGCCAGTGACAATCTTGCGAATTTTGCTCTTGCCTTCAACCTGCAAACCATTCGGTGCATAGTCTTTGTAAAGTTCAACTTGCAACAGCTCGTCAATGTATTTTTCCAAAATATGACGTTGCATCTCATCTCCCCCATAGTAAAAAACCACCAGCCCGATCCGAGCAAGTGGTTTTCACACATCAACTTAACAAATACCGCTTAGTCGGTTACACGATAACGAGCCGAAGCAGCGTGCGCTTGCAAGCCTTCGCCATCCGCCAATTCACCGGCAATTTTACCTAAGTAATTAGCGCCTTCAGCAGAACACATAATCAAGCTAGAGCGTTTTTGGAAATCGTACACACCTAACGGCGATGAAAAACGCGCTGTACGTGATGTTGGCAAGACGTGGTTTGGTCCGGCGCAATAATCACCCAACGCTTCAGCAGTATAACGACCCATAAAAATCGCACCCGCATGGCGGATTTTCGGCAATAGCGCCTTTGGATCATCAACCGACAGTTCTAAATGCTCTGGCGCAATCAAATTAATCATTTCAATCGCTTGCGCTTCGTTATCGACCACGATAATTGCTCCACGGTCACGCAAAGCCGTTTCAATGATCGCTTTACGCGGCATTGTCTCAATCAATTTGGTCATGCTGGCGTGTACCTTATCAGCAAACTCGGCATCTTGAGTGACCAAAATCGACTGGGCATCTTCATCGTGCTCAGCTTGTGAGAACAGATCCACCGCAATCCAATCTGGATCGGTTTTACCATCGCAATACACCAAAATTTCAGAAGGACCAGCAATCATGTCGATACCCACCGTACCAAACACTAAACGCTTCGCTGTGGCGACGAAAATATTTCCAGGGCCAACAATCTTATCCACCGCCGGCACGGTTTCGGTGCCGTAAGCCAATGCCGCGATTGCCTGAGCTCCGCCAAGAGTAAACACCGCATCAACATCACAAATCGCCGCCGCCGCCAACACCATCTCGTTCACTTCGCCGTCCGGCGTTGGCACAACCATAATCAATTTTTCGACACCCGCCACTTTCGCAGGAATCGCATTCATAATCACCGATGATGGATAAGCCGCTTTTCCGCCCGGAACATAGAGTCCAACCGAATCCAACGGCGTTACCTGCTGGCCTAACATGGTGCCGTCAGCTTCTTCATAAGTCCAAGAGCTTTGTACTTGACGCTCATGATAGTCACGTACACGCTGCGCTGACACTTCCAACGCTTCACGCTGTGCAGCTGGAATATTTTGCAAAGCCGCTTGAAGACGCTCTTTAGAAATCTCCAACTCAGCACCGCTTGCTAACTGCATACGGTCAAATTTAGCGGTATATTCCAACAGAGCGGCATCGCCTTCACTGCGAACACGGGCGCAGACTTCGTTAACAATATCGTTGACCGAACGATTAGATACGGTTTCCCATGCCAATAATTGATCTAACTCTTCTCTAAATCCTGCTTCATTGGCAGATAAACGTCGAATATTTAACATTTTACTTCTCGATGACTGATTTAAATTGTTGAACGATTTCATTAATCTGGTTGAATTTAGTTTTGTAAGCATGCTGATTCACAATCAAACGCGAACTGATTTCGGCAATATGCTCCATCGGCACAAGGCCGTTAGCGCGTAAGGTATTGCCGGTATCGACCAAATCGACAATACGGTCGGCCAAATCGATTAAAGGAGCGATTTCCATCGAACCATACAGTTTAATTAAATCGACCTGCTCGCCTTTCTGTGCGTAATAAGCTTGGGCTGATTTAATGTATTTGGTGGCAATTTTCAGACGATGACCATGCGGCTTTTCAACTTCTGATCCCGCAACCATCAACTTACATTTGGCAATTTGCAAATCCAATAGCTCGTAGATATTGTCCGACGGAGCCTCCATCAATACATCTTTACCGGCCACACCGATATCGGCGGCACCATGCGCGACATAGGTCGGCGCATCGGTCGCACGGACAATCAACAGACGTACATTCGCATGATTGGTTGGAATAATCAGCTTACGGCTTTTGCTTGGATCTTCTTGCGGAATAATGTTTGCCGCTTCTAATAGTGGCAAAGTGTCTTGGTAAATACGCCCTTTTGATAGCGCTATCGTTAATTGTTCATTCATAACTACTGGTCAATAAATCGTTAAAATTGAGAATCAAATCGGCCTTTTTCGCCAAACTCTAATCTAAGTTCGACGATAAATATGCGCTCCGATTTTATGGAATTTTTCTTCAATCAGTTCATAACCGCGATCAATATGATACACACGATCAATCACCGTCTCGCCTTCGGCCACTAAACCGGCCAACACCAAACACGCCGACGCACGCAAGTCAGTTGCCATTACGCAGGCGCCTTTTAATTTGCTTATCCCTTGAACCTTGGCCGTATTACCCTCTACGGTAATCTTCGCCCCCATGCGCATCAATTCAGAAACGTGCATAAAGCGATTTTCAAAAATTGTTTCCTGCACAGTGGACTCACCTTCAGCAAGCGCATTCATCACCAAAAACTGTGCCTGCATATCGGTAGGGAAATCCGGATAAGGGGCGGTTTCAATATTTACCGGCACCAATTTACGATCGCGCATATCCAAGGTAATCGTATCGGCAGTACAACTTACTTCTGCCCCAGCCTCTTTAAACTTTTTAATCACGTCCGTTAAATGCTGCGGTACCACTTTAGTCACCGTCAACTTACTGTGCGTTAACACGGCAGCCGCCAAATAAGTACCGGCCTCAATCCGATCTGGAATGACACTGTATTCGACGCCATTAAGTTTCTTAACGCCCTCAATCACCAAAGTATCGGTTCCGATACCGGTAATTTTGGCGCCCATCTTCACCAGAAATTGCGCTAAATCAGTCACTTCCGGTTCGCGTGCGGCATTGCGTAAAATGGTAATCCCTTCCGCCAAAACCGCTGCCATTAACAAGTTTTCGGTGCCGGTAACCGTCACCATCGGCATATCAATTTCAGCCCCTTGCAAACGCCCATCGACTTTAGCGACAACATAACCGTCTTCAACCTCGATTTTCGCGCCCATTTTCTCCATGCCGTCGAGGTGAATATTGACCGGTCTTGAGCCAATCGCACAGCCCCCAGGCAGAGACACCTTCGCTTCGCCAAAACGCGCTAGCAATGGCCCCAACACCAAAATCGAAGCACGCATGGTTTTCACCAGCTCGTAAGGGGCTTCACGGTGTTTGATATTTGATGCATCAATTTCGATGCAACGATTTTCATCAAATAAAATGTCCACACCCATTGCACCCAACAGATGCAAGGTCGTGGTAACGTCCATTAGATGCGGTACATTCGCTAATTTAACCGGCGTTTCCGCCAAAAGGCAGCCCATTAAAATGGGCAAAGCGGCATTTTTCGAGCCCGAAATTTCAACACTGCCAGAGAGTTCTCCCTGGCCTTTTATGACAAGTTTATCCATTGTTCTTTATTTTCGCGCGTCGTGGCGCAGCCTCGCTAGTAGTCGGACTAAGGGGTTAGCGTTTTAATCGACAAGGCGTGCAGTGCGCCACTTTCGATGTCCGCTTTAAAAATGTCATTGACGATACGATGACGTTTAATCTGCGGCTTACCTTCAAATTCTGCACTGGTCACAATCACGGTAAAATTGCAATCAGCACCGATGGTTTCAACCGTACTATCCGGTAAAACAGCTTGAATCCGCTGACGAATGGTTTCAGGCGACATAGCTACTCCAAAAAAATTATTCGCGTATTTTAACGCCTTTGTTTAATAAAATCAGATTTATCGCAGAAACCACCACAAGGAACAACAATGTCACCGCTAAACTTAAATAAATACTGACATCCGCTTTTTCAAAAAAACCGTAGCGAAAACCGTCCACCATATAAAAAAACGGATTAAAGTGCGATATTTGCTGCCAGATTTCGGGCAAGGCATGAATCGAGTAAAAAACGCCACTTAAGAAGGTCAAAGGCATAATGATAAAGTTTTGGAAAGCCGCCAGATGGTCATACTTGTCTGAGACAATGCCGGCCAACATACCCAAACCGCCCATCATCGCTGCGCTCAGAATGGCAAAAATAACAATCCAGTGCGGCGCTTGCCAAGTCAAATCAAACGCAATCGCGCCTACCAGCAGAATCCCTAAACCAACCGCCAAACCGCGCACAATAGAAGCCGCTGTAAAAGCAATGTAAAATTCCAGTGGCGAAATCGGGCTAAGCAGCACAAACGTCAAATTGCCGTGCATTTTGGATTGAATCAAACTCGACGAACTGTTTGAGAAGGCATTTTGCAAAATCGCCATCATCACCAAACCAGGAATCAAAAATTGGCTGTAAGACACACCGCTAAACACATCGGTTTGCGTATCAATCACTTGGCCAAATACCAATAAATACAACAAAGTGGCGACCACAGGGGCAAAAATGGTTTGCACCGCCACCGAATTAAAACGACGTACTTCTTTTAAGAAAAGCGCCCAAGTGCCAGCCCAATTTAGCATTTGCCCTCTCCTTTCAATTCGCCTTTATCCGCCGTCAAGTCAATAAACACCTCTTCCAAAGTCGCATCACGACTACTAATGTCTTCTATCGGTACTTGCGCTTGATGCAGCTGCCCAAGAATCTCGCTTAACAAGACCTCTTTCTCGATTTTAAACACCAAGGCGCTCGACTCTTCTTCAACCAACATCCCCCGCAAGGCAGGCGGCAATGGTAAATCGGCTTGCAAATAGGCACGCGGCACACTGACCTTTAAATAACGGTATGCGTGTTTCGACAAAAGCGCCGAGGTTTTATCCAAAGCTTTAATCTGCCCTTTTTGCATAATCGCCACTTTATCGCACAAGGCCTCGGCCTCTTCTAAATAATGCGTGGTCAAAATAATCGTATGACCTTTATCGTGCAATTCACGGGTAAACTCCCACAGCGTTCGCCGCAAGTCCACATCCACCCCTGCGGTGGGTTCGTCCAACACCAAAACCTGCGGCTTATGCACTAAGGCCATCGCAATCAACGCACGCCGCTTCATGCCGCCGGACAATTGATGGGTTAAAGCATTCGCTTTTTCGGTTAAGGCCAAGCGCTCCAATAACTCATCAACCCAGGCGTTTTGCACCGCACCCTTCAAACCAAAATAGCCAGACTGTAAACGCAGCAATTCGCGGATATTAAAAAATGGATCCGCAATCAACTCTTGAGGAACTAAACCAAGCGCACGGCGCGTCACGCGGTAATCGCTAATGACATCTTTACCCATCACATTGATTGAACCCGACGTGGGCACCACCAAACCGGACATCGCATTAATCAGCGTTGATTTGCCTGCGCCATTCGGACCTAAAAGACCAAAAAAAGCCCCTTCTTCAACGCTGAAGCTCACGCCTTTAAGCGCGTGCAAATCAGCATACTGTTTTTTAACATTACAAAACTCTACTGCAGACATAGAAACGAACCTAAAATAGTGCGAAACAAAACGATTAGATAAGAAATGCCGAATTAATCCAACCTGACCAACTCTTGCAGGTCATATAAGTCGATTAAAGTACTGGCTTGCGACGGGCAGTTATGCAGCTGGATAAGCGTGGTGGATTGGAGCGCCCAATGCACTATCATCGCAAGGATAGAAGAATCCATTTTTTGATTTTCAGAAAAATCAACCGCGACAACCGGTAATTGCAACACCTTATGCTGTTTTATCCAGGCATCCAAATTAAGAATGGTTAAATTAACCGGCAAGGTTAAGCAGCCGGTCTCCGGCTGCCAATTCAAGGAAGGAACTTCAGATGCCACAATCACCGCCTCGCTTAATTGGCTGCGCGTGTGCTATTGTCGCGACTGCGCAACTCTTGAATCACCGCATCGACGCCCTGACGGTCAATCATGCTGCCATACACATTGCGAAAACTCACCAAGGTCGAAATATTGTTAAAAGTAAAGTCGTACAGCAACCATTTCCCACTGTCTTTATCTTGAAAAGCACGGTAGACCAACTGTAGCGTCTGTCCATCGCTCATTTTAACGGTCGAGGCAATTTCAGCACGTCCAGGCTTTGGCTCAGTGACCTGATCCACCGTTGCCGACAGAACTTCAAATTTTAAAAAGTTCGATGAATAGCTGCGAATCAAATTGTTAATAAACGCATCGGTAAAATCGACACGCTGCGCCTCGGTCGCCGTTCGCCAGTGAACGCCCATCGCAAAACGCGCCATCTTATCTTGGGCAACATAAGGTAAGACATTCTCTTTGGCAAACGGCAAAACTTGTTCCGGATTGGCTTGCAACGCTGCACGTTGTGCCGCAATTTTGCTAATCAACATATCGGACAATTCTTGCACCATTTTACCCGGATCACTCTGCGTGACCGCTTGTGCCGTCAACGCATTAAAAGCCAAGCCGATAACCAACACTATCTGTAACCAACGAGGGTGTACACGCATTTTCGAAGTCATCATTATTTATCTCCGCCTTCGCTAAATTTCACTAAAAATTGTCCAATTAACTCTTCTAAAACCAGCGCGGACTGGGTGTATTCAATCTCCGAGCCATTCGTTAAATAATCAATATCGCCCCCAGGGCTGATGCCGACATACTGATCACCCAAGAGTCCAGAGGTCAAAATCGCTGCCGAAGAATCGCGAGACAACTCATTATATTCTTGGTCAATCTCCATCCAAACCCGTGCTTTAAAACTTTTTGGGTCAATGGTGATATTAGTGATTCGACCAATCACCACGCCGCTTAACTTCACGGGCGCACGAACTTTTAAGCCACCAATATTGCTAAACAACGCAGTGACTTGATAACTGGGTTTATCTTTAAGTGCCGTAAAATTACTGACCTGCAAAGCGATCATCAGCAGTGCGGCAAAAGTTAGCACCAACAAAGCGCCAACCCAAATTTCCATCGTAGTTTTTTGTTTCATCCTGACTCCAAAGTCCATTCAGGCAACAGCGCCCAAACCTAGTCAAACATAATCGCGGTAAGAATAAAGTCCAAGCCAAGCACGCCCAACGAAGCATGTACAACCGTGCGCGTGGTTGCTCGACTCACCCCTTCCGAAGTTGGGATTGCACTCACCCCTTGATAGAGCGCAATAATGGCAATCAAAATGGCAAAGGCAACCGACTTAATCACACCATTCATCACATCGTCCTGCCAATCGACCGAACTGTTCATCTGCGACCAAAAAGCGCCCTCATCAACGCCCAACCAACTGACCCCGACCATATAGCCGCCAATAATCCCCATTGCGGTAAATAACAGCGCCAACATCGGCAAAGCCAAAACCGCGGCTAAAAACCGCGGTGCATAAATGTATTTCAACGGATCAATCGCCATCATTTCCAACGCGGAAATCTGTTCTGTAGAGCGCATTAGGCCAATCTCGGCCGTTAACGCAGAACCGGCGCGCCCAGCAAACAGTAGCGCAGCAACCACTGGCCCTAATTCTCGCAACAGCGACAGAGCCGTCATCGAACCGACCGCCTCTTCGGAATTATAATCCACCAAGACGTTATAGCCCTGCAAACTCAACACCATGCCGACAAACAGACCCGCAGTGAGAATAATCGGCAGCGAAAGCACCCCAGCAATATACAGCTGCTTAACCCACAAGTCGAAACGCAACAAGGCCGCAGGCATTGCCGGAAACAGCGACAAAGTAAACAGTGTCCCCTGCCCAAGTACCGCCAAAAGTTTTAAAAATTTAGCGCCAATCGAACCGAGAAACTGCTGGATAGAAAATTGTTCAGCCATGCACGTCCTTTATGTTACTCGGCGCCGCCGGTGGCGACTCGCGGATTCGCCAAAGAGTGGCGATAATCATTCTTGTCAAAATGGAAAGGCACAGGGCCATCCGCCATACCATGCACAAATTGGGTTACAAACGGGTTTGACTCGGCCAAAATCGCCTCTTTATCACCCTGCGCGATAATTTTCCCTTCGGAGATAACGCATACATAATCGGCAATCGACAAAACCTCGTTCACATCGTGCGATACAACGACCGAAGTTAAGCCCAAAGAGTCATTTAGCTTACGGATAAGCTCAATCAAAACGCCCATGGTAATCGGATCTTGCCCCACAAACGGCTCATCATAAAAAATCATTTCTGGATCCAGAGCAATCGCTCGTGCCAAAGCGACTCGTCGTGCCATACCGCCAGACAATTGCGCTGGCTTTAAGTGCCGCGCACCGCGCAAACCAACCGCTTGCAATTTCATCTGCACCAGCGGATTAATAATTTCTGGTGGCAACTTAGTGTGCTCGCGTAACGGAAAAGCGACATTATCAAAGACGTTTAAATCCGCTAAAAGCGCGCCACTTTGGAACAGCATCCCCATTTTGCGGCGCAACGCATAAAGTGAACTGCGCTTTAGTTGATGAACATTTTGCCCATCGACCGTGACGGTGCCGGAATCCGGCGTTAGCTGTCCAGCAATCAACTTTAATAAGGTGGTTTTACCCGTACCGCTTGGCCCCATAATCGCGGTGACCTTGCCACGCGGAATCTGCAAGCTGATATCGTCAAAAATTTTGCGCTCATCTCGCGCAAAACTCAGACCGTCAATTTGTATTAAATTATCCGACATGCTCAAGGCAACCTAAAACTCTTCTATTAATGGGGCTAATTTGCATTCATTCGCCGTGTATTGTTTCACTTTTACAACACACAGGTGCAACAATGCGACTCAGTGTACCGATTCAACCTCGCAAGGAAAAGGAAAAATCGTGAATAGACGCTGTAGAGATGGAATCGTTGCAAAGATACGACAAGCGAATAGCCCATCGAACGACGCAACTAATAACCTAACAACTCCGCGACTGTCTGCAAATTGCGAATATCACTCATCTGGGCGTTTTCATCGGCAATACAAACGGGCACCGCGAGCGGCTCAGCCAACGACTGCATAAACGATTTTAACAACTGACTCTGCTCGCGTCCGTTGGTCGGTAACTCCGATATCCAACACAGCGGCGCCCCAGAAACAGTGAGTTCACCTGCCTGCCAAGACCATCCCGGCCACTGCAACTGACGTGACAACAAGGTCAACGGATAACCGGCTACACTCTGCGGCGGTAAATGACCCTCTGCCTGAAGCAAAACACCAATCAATTGTTCACCAAGTGACGTACATTGGAGCAAAGGTAAAAGGCGCTGCAACTCATCAAAATCAGCCTCGCCAGCCACCAGCAACAAACGGTTCTGTTGATTAACACAATCGGCAAAGTTAGCAAAAGCCGTTGAACTTAATCCATTATCAACTCGCCACTGCAACCATTCCGACGCGGGAACACACGCCAAGCGAAAATAATTCAGGTAATAATCAAAAAACCACTCACTGGGCAAATCCTCCGGATAAAAGTCGGACTGCCAAGCACTCGACATCCATCCCAGCGTACTGATTTCCATATTTTCCAGTGTTTTCATCCGTTGACCCTATTCACTTTTGAGCGCCCATTGTATGAAGAAAAACAGTAATTTTCCACGCCTTCAATCATCGAACTTCGAGCAATTAAGAGCAATCACCGCAATAAACCCTTTTCATAGAATGGATACTCAACCTTATAAATAAGATTTATCCATTCGACATAAATTCCGTTATAATTCTCGGCACTTTTTAACCTTAAGAGTGCCATGCACCTCAAAGATACCGACTGAAGTAAATTAATTATGACAACACTTTTACTGCCTAGCTTATTGTTGATTATTGGATTAGCACTTCTTGTCTGGAGTTCAGACATTTTCATCGACGGTGCCGCCAGTACCGCCGTACATTTAAAAATCTCACCTCTTGTCATTGGTGTTGTCGTGCTGGGTTTCGGAACATCAATGCCGGAAATGGTGGTTGCAGCATTAGCCTCCCTAGACGGCAGTCCGGCACTTGCGGTCGGCAATGCCATCGGTTCAAACATCGCCAACATCGGCTTGGTATTAGGGATAACAGCCTTAATTGCCCCAGTTATTGTTAAATCTTCCATCTTAAAGCGCGAACTACCGCTACTTTTAGCGATTTCCGCTGGTGTCTACCTATTGGTTTTCGATGGCAAACTGGGAATGTTAGACGGTGGAATATTAATTCTCTCATTAGTGCTGGTCATGGCCTGGATGATTAAAGCCAATAAAGCCTTAGACCCAAATGACCCAATGGCCCAAGAAACCGTGCACGAACTTGAAGAACTGCCCGAATTGAGCAAAAACAAAGGATTACTGTATTTGCTGGGTGGCCTGATTATTCTGATGATTAGCGCAAAAATGATGGTCTCTGGCGCGGTCGATATTGCCCAATATTTTGAAGTACCTGAAGTCGTCATTGGCTTAACGATTATCGCGATTGGCACCAGTTTGCCAGAGCTGGCTGCCGCAATTGCCGCAGCCCGTAAAAACCAAGCCGACTTAATTATTGGGAACATTGTTGGCTCAAACTTATTTAACATTCTTGCCGTCATGGCAGTTCCGGCGGTTCTTGCGCCGAGCATTCTGGAACCGGACATTTTAAATATTGATATGCTCGTCATGCTCGGCTTTACTCTGGCAATGCTGGTTTTTGCTCTACCGTTACGCGGCCAAGCAACCATTGACCGAACGCGCGGAATCCTCTTAACAAGCGCCTTTATCGGTTACTTATACCTACTTTATTTACGTTCAACTGGCGGCCTATAAGCGCGCCCATAGAGGTAGTTATGCACATTGCTCCGAACATCGCTGCAAAAGCACAAAAAATAAAATTCCTAATCTTGGATGTCGATGGCGTTCTGACGGACAATCGCCTGTATTACAGCGACAGTGGTGAAGAACTCAAAGCCTTCTACACCCGTGATGGTCATGGCATGGTCATGCTTAAAAAAAGTGGTGTCGACATCGGTATTATTACCGGACGCACCTCTAAACTGGTTGCGAAACGCTGCCAAGATTTAAAAATCAACCACCTCTACATGGGCGTGCCAGACAAGCTACCCAGCTTTCTCGAACTGCTTGCAACGCTAAAACTGGCACCGGAACAGATTGCCTATATCGGTGACGACATTCTCGATTTACCGATTCTAAAGCGCATTGGTTTTAGCATCACTCCAGCCGATGGCGAAGCAGAAGTGAAAAGCCGCGTAGACTATGTTTCAAACTACATCGGTGGCCAAGGCGTTGTACGCGAAGTCTGTGAAATCATCATGCGCTCACAAGGAACCTTCCAGCAGCACATGGACTTCTACCTTCGCGACCTAGCAGAGTAATACCTTAAAAATCCGTGCCAGATAGTGGCTTCTTGAATAGATAACCTTTTATAATGCAGTCCAACGGTTTACCCTGCACAGTAACGGTATTATGCAACTTTCAAAAAGCCACCTTTCTATTCTCAGTTTAGCGCTTGCCACCGCCGCGCTTTGGGCGAATCTGTGGCTAGAATCCAATCAACAAGATACCCCTCCAATTACTGCACAAAACAATAAACCAGCGGTTTGGCAATTCACCGACACCCAAATGTGGCGTCCGCAAGTTGTACAAAAAACCAACGGTGAGAGTTTTGCCGACAACAATCTTTATCTGCACGCCGATAAAGTAATCAGCGACAACCAAGAACATATTCAAATCGAAAAACTTAATTTGGTTATCTATTCACCGCAACAACTCAATTTAATGAGCAGTGACCGCGCGGAAATGACCCAACAAATAATTCAACTCAGCCAAACCCAACAACCGGTGCAACTGCAGCATTGGCGCAACAACACCCAAAACTGGCGACAAGAAATTCAGCTCTCCGGCACACAATTTACCTATAATGAGCAACAACAAACACTGCGCAGCGACCAAGCAATCGAGCTCACGCAGACGGATAGCCAAGTTCTCGCTGGTAATTTACAAGCCGACTTAGCCACCGGAACTTGGCGTTTTGGCAAGGGCGTTATCGGGCAGTTTACCCCGTCCGCTCAGCGCGAATAATCGCAACCACGAATTTACCCAAAGTGTATTTATGACTCTAGCCCTTCCTTTTTTAAGCACCGTTGTTATCAACAAGCTGACGCTAGGTACGCTTCTATTATGCGTACTGGTATTCTCTTTGCCAGCCATCAGCGCTGAACGAAATTTAGAAAAAAACGACGCCATCAGCATTAAAGCCGACCAATTACTGGTACAAGAAAAACAAGGTATCAGTCGTTATCAAGGGAATGTCGAAGTCCAACAAGGGGCGCTGCAACTCGCAGGGGATCAGATTGAAATCACCCACCCAAATAACCAACTGCAAAAAATTGAAATCAGCGGTAATCCGGCCACCTTTGAGCGCATCGACCCACAAACGAAAACCTTAACCAAAGGCCAAGCAAAAACCATCCGCTATGTCAGCAAAACCGATACGCTTACCTTTATCGGCGATGCGCAAGTTGCCGAAGACGGCAAACACAAAATCAGTGGCGCAAAACTGGTCTATGACCTTCAACAGCAAACACTGCAAGCAGAATCCGATGCGCAAAACAAAGAACGGGTCGAAGTGATTCTCATCCCAAATACCCAAACACCTTAACCGCAAACCGGTAAACCGACAGACCGATAAACTTAAAGGCTCGTAATGGCGCATTTTTACGCTCGCAAACTCGCAAAAAGCTATAAAAAACGACACGTCGTGACCGAGGTCGACTTGGATGTACACAGCGGTGAAGTGGTTGGACTCTTAGGGCCAAACGGTGCCGGCAAAACCACCACCTTCTACATGATGACCGGCTTAGTCCATAATGACAGCGGTGAAATTTACCTAGACAACCAAGAAATCAGCAATATGCCGATTCACCAACGCGCTCGACTCGGAATCGGTTATCTACCGCAAGAAAGCTCGGTATTCCGCCAACTAAGCGTGAGCGACAACATCAAAGCCATTTTGCAAATGCGTCCAGAGCTTAGCGACGCAGAACAAAATCTGTTATTTGAAAACTTGGTAGACGACCTGCAAATTGGACACATCTTAGAACAGATGGGACAAGCCCTCTCCGGTGGCGAACGCCGTCGCGTAGAGATTGCCCGCGCCTTGGCCATGGAACCCAAATTCATTTTACTTGACGAACCTTTTGCCGGCGTTGACCCGATTTCAGTTAAAGACATACAAAACATTATTCGCCACTTAAAAGAGCGCGACATTGGCGTCCTGATTACCGACCACAATGTCCGCGAAACCCTAGGGGTCTGCGATCAAGCTTATATATTGCACGCCGGCACCATTTTAGCCAAAGGCAAACCACAAGAACTCCTCAACCATGCCGAAGTCAAGCGCGTCTATCTCGGTGAAAACTTCGCTTAAGAACGATTAACTCTGCGCCCAAAACAGAAAGCCAAAGATTTTTTAGCCAGATAGCGGGCTAAAAATGCACTGTATCTGCCCTCCTTTAAAAAAATTTTATGTCATTCCGCAACGTCTATTTTAGTGCGTACAAATAACACCACTTTCGATATGGAAAATTATCCCTTTGAATTTTCTATCAAAAATGCACATTTGCCATTTTAAGCACCTAAACGGCAAATTGATCGACATTAAAATTAAATTTACTAATCGGTAAATGGAAGTTTTCTTGACTGTTTTTTTAAAAAAGCAGTGCTATACTGAAATTGAAGACAGGAAAAGAGCCTAATAAATAAAGAGTAAATCAACCCTTCTTGGATTGACTCTCCTAGTCAAATCGCAAATGTAAAACTAAAGGAGCGATTATATGCAAGTCAACATCACAGGCCACCACATCGACGTAACTGATGCCCTTCGTAGCTATGTTTCGGAAAAACTTGAAAAACTAGAACGCCATTTTGATCATGTCACCAATGTTCATGTGATTTTAACCGTTAACAAGCAGGCACAAATTGCTGAAGCAACGGTTCATGTTTCTGGTGCGGATCTGTTTGCCCAGCAAGAATCGGAAAATATGTATGCATCAATTGACGGCTTAGTTGATAAATTAGATCGCCAAATTATCAAGCACAAAGAAAAAATTGGTAACCACCAAAAGAAATCTGGTGGAGTCAAAAACATGGTTGCAGAAGCTTAATTTCTAGCCAAAGCATCCACAATCAGTTAAGCGATTAACTGCCAAAAAACGCCTCCAACCCCAACGGTTTGAGGCGTTTTTTTTGCCTTAAATTTTGCATGACAAGCCCAAAACCAGACTAACCAAGCGCTGGTGAACTGCTACAATATTGTCATTGTTTTTACTTATGAAGACGCCGAAGAGTTTGGACTTATTCGATGTCTCTTTATCTCTGCACCCACTGAAACGCCAACTAATCCCAAGCGTTTCTGAAATGACTCTGTTTACGCCCAAAAGGCATTTAAAGACAGTAAAGGTTTTCTGTGAGCACGACCACTATCGACAAAAATCAAATGACCGAGCAACTATTCGGCGCGGTAAGAGAAACCAACCAAACACAAATTGAGCAACTCAGCGCCCATTTTGTCGCCGAAGAACTGGCAGAAATGCTCGAATCGTCACCACCCAAAGAACGTAGCATTCTTTGGAAAGGCATCCCCACCGATAAACAAGGGGAGGTGCTTGCGCACTTAAATGATGAAGTCCGTGCCAATCTGCTTGGCGAACTCGAAACCCACGAAATCATCGAAATTACCGAAGAGCTACCCATCGACGATATCGTCGACATCGCACAGTCTTTGGAAGGCCACGAACAGAAAGAGTTTGTCGCCTCCCTAGACGACAGTAATCGTGAAGCAGTGCAGCTCGCAATGACCTACGGCGACGATACCGCGGGCGGTTTAATGAGCCCGGACTTTATCTCAGTGCGTGCCGATGTTAGCCTCGGAGTCGTATTGCGTTACCTGCGTCAACTGGGTGACTTACCACCCTCAACAACAGCGCTTTTGGTTCGTGACCGTGACGACCACTACGTTGGCTGTCTGCAACTGCGTTACCTCTTAACCCACGATGAAGATTGCGAAGTTCACGAATTTGTTGACCAAGCGGTGCCTGCCGTCAATGTCTACACCTCAACCAAAGACGTCGCGCACTTATTTGAAAAACAAGATTTAATTTTTGCCCCAGTGGTAGACGACCAAAACACCATATTAGGGCGCATCACCATCGATGACGTGGTCGATATCATTCGTGAAGAAGCCGAGCATCGTCAGATGGCCAGCGCCGGTCTGGATGAAGACGAAGATATTTTCGCACCCGCCAGCCGCGCCGCCAAACGCCGAACGTTCTGGCTGGGCATAAATCTACTCACCGCAATTTTTGCCTCGATTGTTATCGGCTTTTTTGATGCTTCAATTGAGAAAGTTGTCGCCTTAGCCGTGCTTATGCCGATTATTGCCAGTATGGGCGGGATTGCCGGCACTCAAACGGCGACCATCGTGATTCGCGCCCTCGCAACCGGAAAATTAGGCAAATCCAATAGTCGCTCGCTGCTCATCAAAGAATCCACCGTTGGCCTGTATAACGGCTTTATCTGGGCAATTTTCACCGGTCTAGCGGTCTTAGTCTTGTTCCAAGACTGGCAACTCAGTGCCATTTTTGCAACCGCAATGCTCATCAACTTGGTGGCTGCTGCCTTTGCCGGTGCCATGATTCCACTGATACTGCAACGTATGCAAATTGACCCCGCATTGGCATCTGGACTCATGCTCACCACCGTTACGGATTCACTGGGCTTTTTTGTCTTTCTAGGATTAGCCACCATTGTGCTGATTTAACCCCCAACCTTGGCAAGAAGATGACAAGCAAAGCGCATCTCTTGAGAAGCGAAGCAAAAAGATTTAAAGTGCCAATAACATTCGATTAAGGAGATAAAACATGAAATATCATTTAGCCGTCAGTTCATTATTAATTGGCTCTTTAGTTTTAGCTGGATGCAGTCAAAATCGCGAAATGACCAAAGAAGACCGCGAAGTCGAAAAAAACGTCGTCACCGGTGTCGCGGCAATCGGCGGCGCATTAATGGCCAACGCCTTGGGCATGGACAATAACGCCGGTAAAATTGTGGTCGGCGCCATCACCGGTTTCACCGCTCGAAAAGTGTACGAAGAAGTCAATAAAGATACCGCCAACGACCCAAATACCGATGTCACCCCCGTCAGCATTAACGGCCAAGAGTACATTCAGGTACAAGTCAAAGACGTAAACTTCCGTTCCGGTTCCGCCAAACTTGAACCCACCGAATTAACGCGACTAAAACCGGTGCTGGATGCACTCAACAACTACCCAAATACCCGTGTTCACGTCGAAGGCCATACCGATAGCGACGGCAGCGAAGCCTTTAACCAACAACTCTCAGAAAACCGTGCTAAAAACGTCGCGTTTTACCTAATGGACAACGGCATATCTCGCGACCGTATCGTTACTTACGGCTACGGTGAAGAACGCCCAATCGCCAGTAATGATACGCCGCAAGGTAAACGCATGAACCGCCGTGTGACCTTCTTGATTAGTGAGATTTAAAAACGCAGAATTAAGTCCTTATTGACTTCAACACGGTGTTGCAAAGAGTTAAGGAAATTCAGAATAAGCCCACATAACGCCTTGCAAGCCGACATAAGGAAACAACATTGAAGAGACTGTTTTTTATATCTCTGTGCGTTCTTTTTTTCTCACACCCTGCAAAAGCCGATTTTGCCGATGGCATTGCAGCTTTCCAGCAACAAAACTACACCAAGGCATTCAATGAGTGGATGCCTCTAGCCAAACAAGGCCTAGCCACCGCACAAAGTAACATTGGTCTGCTCTACGATTTAGGAAAAGGAGTGGAACAGAATTACGCCGAAGCGATTTACTGGTATGAAGCCGCCGCTCAACAAGGTGACATTAATGCAGAATACAACCTAGCAGTCATGTATTTTCAAGGCAAAGGCGTTCCCCAAAACAACCTAAAAGCGCAACAATGGTTTTTGCAAGCCGCACAACAAAACCATTCAAACGCCCAAAACAATCTCGGTTGGATTTATGAACACGGCTTAGGCGTGCCTATAGACCTCACCAAAGCACAAAACTGGTATCGCAAAGCGGCCCAACAGAACAATGCACTCGCCGAAAAGAACCTAAACAAACTCGCACAAAAAATCGCCCTGAAAGCACAACAACCGTCTTCAGAACAAGCGATTACCTTCCAAGATATTGCATGGTTCGAGCAACAGCCAAAACAGAACTTCACCCTACAATTAGCCAGCGCCAAATCGGTAACCGGTTTGCACAAAATGTTACAGCAGAAAAATATCGAGAATGCCAAAGTATTCAAGCAAAGACGCAATCAAAAAATAAACTATATCGCCCTACTAGAATCCAAAGAAAGCCGCAAAGATATTAATGAGCTTGCTCAACGCATAACAATCGATCACGGGATTACCCCTTGGATACGCACCTTTGCAAATGTAAACCAATACCTGGATACACCACAAAATTGAACACCGCGATTAACCCACTGCGCACAACCACGACTCAACCTAAGCGAGCAACCAGTCAACTCCATAAGCTAAACACATGGTTACTACTCGGCATACTGCTTTGGGCTCCCATTCCACTCGGAAGTAACCGAGATTGGTCCGCCAGCTTACTCATTCTGCTCATCGCTCTATCCGCGATTATATGGAGTTTTGACCGCCTAAAAAATCCATGCCGTCAGCCTCAAATACCCCACCAAGGTGTTGTGTTATTCACACTCTTAATATTGGTACAAATCTGGGCGTTAGCCCAAGCGTGGCTATTACCCACGCAAGATATTGATCAAAACTTACAATACATTATGCTTGGCATCGCCTACAGCACATTCTTTGTTTTACTACTAGCCCACTTCGCAAACCGCAACGCACTCAACAAACTAATCATCACACTGATTGTCGGCGGCACAATTCAGGCATTTATTGGCGCCGCCACAGTGCTCAATTTAATCGACCCACTTTTTACCAGCTTAGCAAATCAACCCTCAGCACACGGCACCTACATCAACCGCAATCATTTTGCAGGCTACTTACTGATGACCATCGCCCTTGCAATTGGATTACTACTGGCACAACGGGACAACAGAGACTGGTCTTGGAAAAACCTCATCGAATTACTAACCAGCTATAAAATGCTAATTCGTTTAGCCTTAATCATCATGGTAATCGGCTTGGTGATGTCACACTCACGAATGGGAAACGCCGCGTTTGTCATCGCACTTAGCATCATCGGCGCATTTTTCATCCTAAAAACAGCAACTCACCGCATCAGAAACAGCCTACTCTTACTCAGCTTTATTCTGATTGACATCATGATTATCAGCCAATTTTTCGGCTTAGAACAACTCAAAGACAGGCTAACGCAAACACAGATAACCGTCAGCGAACAGCAAGGTAAACTACTGCTCACAATCAATGATTTACGAAGCCCAATTAACCAGAATAGTGTGCAACTATTAGAGCAAGCGCCGTTTGTCGGTAAAGGCGCCGGAAGTTTTGAAAATGCATTTAAGCCCTTGGCCGGACCAAATTACGGAGGGCGCATTGATCATGCGCACAATGACTATCTTGAATTTTGGATCGAATACGGAGTCATCGGCATATTGCCACTCGGCGTATTTCTATTAGGCGCCCTTGGCATGGCAATAAAAGCCATCAGAAACCAAAAATCCACCTATCGCAGTGGCATTGGCTTAGGCAGCAGCATGGCGTTAATTGCCATCGCCTTACACTCCGCAACCGACTTTAACTTACACATTCCTGCCAACGCACTCACTTTGATTAGCGTATGCGCCATTGCGGTTTTAGCGGCCATGCATAAAAATCCAAAACACCGAAGAAGCGCGGAATAAGCTGCAGATAAGCTTTGATAAAAAGGCACAAAATAAGACCAAATAGAACCGAATCCGCGCCCCTTTCAGTCTTAGTATTTCCCCGGCTTAACGCTGGTATCCTTGGACCTATTGAAACAGCTCAAAACCATTCAACGCGATTCAAAACCATTCAACATCGTAGACTATGGTTTGATTGAATAATCAACGATTTCACCGGTATGCTGAAACCCTTTCACAACCGTGCCAATTGCCTCTAATAAACCAACATAATCCTGATTTTCAAGCAACACTTCTAAATGATGCAATGCATCGGTAAATTCTATATAGGAGATCGAATATTCATTTGCTTTCATAATACGAGGGTGCTCCGTACCGTCCGGATTATCACCAATAAGCAACTCCTCATAAAGCTTCTCACCTGGGCGTAAACCGGTATAACAAATCTCAATATCACCATGACCATCCGAATCCATCACTTCCAGTCCAGAAAGTCGAATTATCTTACGGGCAAGCAAATCAATTTTTACCGGATCACCCATATCCAACACATAGACTTCACCGCCAACCCCCATCGAACCCGCTTGGATAACCAGCGAAGCCGCTTCAGGAATGGTCATAAAATAACGCGTCATTTCAGGATGAGTCACGGTAACCGGCCCGCCATTCGAAATCTGCTTGCGGAATAACGGAATAACCGATCCAGAAGAACCCAATACATTGCCAAAACGTACCATACTGTAATGCGTTTTGGGATACACCGGTTGCAAAGCCTGCAACGCAAGTTCCGCCATCCGCTTACTCGCCCCCATCACATTCGTTGGACGCACTGCTTTATCGGTTGAAATCAATACAAAATTCTTAACCCCAACTTCACCTGCGGCCTTGGCAGTGGTATGAGTACCAAATGTGTTATTGAAAATACCCTCTTGTAAATTATGCTCCACAATAGGCACATGCTTATAAGCAGCCGCATGATAAACAGTGTCAACACCGTACAAAACCAATAAGCGCTTTAACTTAAGTTCATCACGAACACTGCCTAAAACCGGAATCAGTTCGCAGGCCGAATCCTGGCTTAATTTAGTCAACTCCTTATCAATTGAATAAAGAGCAAACTCACTTAACTCCAGCAAAACCAGACGCTTCGGCCGCTGAGCCAAAATTTGGCGACACAATTCAGAACCGATCGAACCGCCTGCACCAGTGACTAACACACTTTGTCCAGCAATGCATTTCGCCAACAAATCAGGATGCGGGCCAACCACATCTCGGCCTAACAAATCCCCGATATCAACCTCTCTAATATCAGAAAAACGAATCTTGCCAGAAACAATCTCATCAATCCCCGGTACCGAAGACACTTTTACCTGAAACGGCTCCAACCACTCAATCACATCTTTACGCTGTGATGCCTTTAAAGACGGAATCGCCAAAAAAACATCCGTCACCTGATACTTATCAATCAAATAGGCCAAATCATCACGCTTATAAACACGCGCGCAACTAATTTCTTGATTTTGCAGATTTTTATCATCATCAATAAAACCCACCGCATAAATGTGTGGAATTTTTAAAATCGCATTAAAAAGCTGCCGGCCAGACGAACCCGCACCAAAAATCACAATGTTTTGGCGCGGATGCTTTTCCGTTTTTGCCTGAGCAACAGAAAATAATAAACGCCTAGCAATCAATCGCGTCGCTGCAATAAAAAGCAACACTAACAACCAATCAATCAGAATCGCCGTTCTCGGAAATGGCAAATCCAACATAAACAGCGTCGACGTCCACAACACAAAAACCGTACTAACCGTAAAAAAGACCGTATTAGCAAACTTATGTCCGATATAACGAATAACCGCGCGATACAACCCTTGATAAATAAATACCGGAATTGCAATTAACACCAATATAGAAATCGACAATAAATACGGTTCAATATGAGAAGCCTCACCAAACCGAATACAAATAGCCAAGTAAGATGCAATCACCAAACCGAATACATCAATAAGAACCGAAATGACACGCTTATGAAAACGAGAAAGAGAAAGTAGCGAGAAAAGAGGTTTGTTCATTTTAAATTTATGTAGCTCAAAGTTTATTTTTTGTACATTCTATAGCTAAAACAGGACATTTTCAGAATGTTTTAAACGATTAATAAGATTTTTATCAAACTAAAAATAAGCGCCCCGTATTTTCAGGCAGTGCGTCGATTTTTAGCATTTAACATTCCTATCCTGATATTTTCATAAGCCCGAAGAGTCGGTTTCGGCAGTGAATCTTCAAGTGTCTGAAAAACGGGATCTGTGCGCTCAAAACCAAAATATCGAACGGTTTGTAACATATCTCGAAACAACCCTTTTTCAAATACATTTCGCACAAAAAAATCTTCGCTCATAGCCAAAAGATTAGACCAATCATAGGGGAACTGAGTCCCTATCTTTTGGGATAAAGTCAACTCATTTATAATAAAACCTAAAACATTTTTGGATAATTTTGTGAAAGACAAAAACTCTAATTCGGTAATAACAGATATCGCTATAAAATCGGCACCTGTAACTATCTGGAGGACTTATTGATTCCCCTTAAGCAATTGAATGACTACGTTCGTATCTAAAATAAAGTTATTTCCATTCATTTCTGATTCTATGCTGTTCTTCCAAAGCATCACCTTGCCATTCAAGACGCCCAGCAATATCAGAAAAATTAAACGGGCTCTTTTTAAGACTCACACCTTGTTCTTTTGGCAAAATCAGCACCTCAACCTCATCGTAATCAAAATTAACAGGCAGTGTTATGTGAACTTGGTGATTCTCAACCTTGACATATTCTCTAATTGCAATCATGACTATCCCCTTCAATCAAACATGACACACGTTACACAGAACAAAATTATCCTTTATTTTCCAGACCCCGTAAACTTAGTCATAGTCGCTTCACCCTCTGCCGAAATGCCATCACGCACAATGACTTTTTTCAAAGTTAAATAAATGATTTTAATATCTAACCAAAGTGAACGGTTATCCACATACCAAACATCGAGCTTAAACTTTTCTTCCCAGCCAATCGCATTACGGCCATTGACCTGCGCCCAGCCGGTAATACCAGGCCTGGTTTCGTGGCGGCGAGCTTGTTGGGCAGAATATAACGGCAAATACTCCATCAACAACGGACGTGGCCCGACTAAACTCATATCGCCTTTTAACACGCTCCACAAACCCGGCAGTTCATCCAAACTGGTCGAGCGCAAAAACCGCCCAAACTTCGTCAAACGCACCGCATCCGGCAACAAATCACCCTGGTCATCGCGCTCATCGGTCATCGAACGAAACTTCATCATTTTAAAAGGCTTGGCATCTTTACCAGGACGGACTTGGGTAAAGAAAATCGGTGAACCCAATTTTTGACGAACCAAAATTGCCACCACCACAAACACCGGTAATAACAACGGCAAGCTTAAAAAAATTAATGTTAAATCAAAGAGTCGTTTCATAAACTTTTACACCACCGTCCAAGGCATCGTTGCTTTTAAGCTGGTTTTATCGACTACACTTGGATGCGCATCCAAAGCTTTTAACCATTGCTTTAACTTTAGCTGAACCTTTGATACATCAACCGCTTTGGGGAAAAGTTTTGACTTTTTAAGTGATTGCTCAATATGCAAAACGACTCGAAAGCGATGCTTTGCCAAAGCCTTACGTGCAAAGCGTTTTTCATCCGCATCTGTCGCGTTCGATTTAGCCGCCGCTAAACCTCCCAAAGTATCCCGCACTTTTAACGCGACTTCCTCGCCCAAATCAATCGTTTTGGTCCGACGGTGAGCGCGATAATCCTTAACCTCAATCAACCAAGTTTGAGACGCGTCTACAAAAACTATATCTACCGCTTTGGTGCCACCAAAGGCAGAATTAAATTGGTTGCGATAAAATAACCAATCATCGTACTTTGTCGCGCTATCAGCATCACCACTAAATTGAAAAGTTAAGCGTCCCTCAGTCAGCCTAGTCGCAATCGCCATTCTCAAGCCTCCAAATCCATAAAACGATCCGATTGCGCCAGCTCCTCATCCAATATCACCAAGGTTTGCAAATCTTCTACCGAATCCCCCTGCTCTACAACAACACCATCATCACTGGCCGTCAAAGCAAAATAGCGTTGAGGAATTTTTTTAAATTCTTTCTGCTGAGATAAAATCTCGAGCTCACGCAATAAAAATAGTGAATGCGAGGCAATAAACACCTGTATCCCGTTATCACACAGATGCAAAATTACTCGCGCCACCAACTTAACCAACTTCGGATTTAAATTGGTTTCCGGTTCATCCCAAAACAAATATCCCTTATCCAACAAAGATCCCGTAGCAATTAAACGTGCTAACATTGCCAATTTTCGTAATCCTTCAGCAACCAACGGCATTTCCATTTTTCCCGTGCCGGGTAGCGACAGATAAAAACGCCCATTAGCATCCAAAACCACGCGACCACCCATAGCCTCTTCAAGCGGCTTTAACAGTTTCGAAGCCTGCTTTTCTCTTGGCCCTTTTAAAGCCGGTGCACCCAATAACAAACATGCATCACGATAAGTTTCATCAAACTCCAAATAATGATTATCGTAAATGGATACAAAACCTGGATACAACGTCAACAATTCACGGGTGGGCAAAAAAACAGGTGCTTTCGTTTGCCAAGTTTGATTCAAATGATCTATCTGCACTTCTGACTTGCTTGATGTGGCAAACCCCATTGAGCAATCCAAACTGGAATCAGCAAAAGTTAAACTCAGTTCGCAACGCTCACGTCCTTGCTTGCGGCGTGCCAAACGTCCAAGACTTTCAGGGCGCATCACATTAATAAGTTTGTCAGCATACGCTTTTTGTAAAGCGGTTTTGGTCGGTGACACAGTCATCGGCTTGCGCCCCTCTTCCGCACTCGCTGCAATCACCGCATAAGCCGACTTAAGAATATGAGACTTACCGCAACCATTTTCTCCAATAATGACATTCAAACCCGGTGAGAACTTTAAATGTGCATCAGCAAAAACGGTTAAATTTTGGATTGCAAATTTTTCTAACATATCTCAACCCTCATTGGACTCAACAACTTTGCATTCTTTCCTGGCCAGGTCTGGGTAAAGAAAATCGGTGAACCCAATTTTTGACGAACCAAAACCGCCACCACTACAAATACCGGCAATAACAATGGCAAGCTTAAAAATATCAAAGTCAAATCAAAGAGTCGTTTCATAAACAGTCTTATCCAAAATTGAACTTAAAAATGATCGTAAGCGCTTCAATCGAAATCTCGTTGATAAAAAACCTTGCCGACCCGATCAATGTGTTGCAGCAACGCCTCTGAAACTATTTGTTCAAATAAAGACACGTCCAACATATAGGGCATATTCAAATCATCTAAATCCGTCGAAATATGACTTAATACAGAATCATCCAATTCTTTACCGATCAACGTCAAATCAATATCTGATCCAGGACGAAAATTACCTTTTGCTCGTGAACCATAAATAACAACTTTTTCAATACTTGGATAACGTGCAAAAACTTCCCGCATCCTCGCAAAGGTAACGTCTGGCAAACCAAACATTATTGAATACCCTGCATAGTATGCGCAAATTGAGAAAATGCAATCGCATAGCGATTTTGAACTTTAGCGAATTCTTGCTCCAAAACTCGCTCATCGTAGGTATGAACCGTTCGGTTGCGACTCTCAATCATATCCATCCAAATCTGACCATCTGACACTAACCCAACATTAAATGCCAATCGGCAAGCAGATCGAGAACCTGTAATTCCTTGATGCCCCTCATACTCCAAGAAGTCTTTCATGACTTTCCAAGCAAGCTCATGGGTAAACTCAAAACGCTGCAAAATGCCTTCTTTAATCAATGCCTCAGCCGTTTCATCATACAAAGATAAAGCCGATTGCAACTGACCTAAGGCCTTCAAATAATTCTCAAAGCGCTGTTGCCAACGAATATCTTCACTCATCATTTCACTTCATCATTCATAAATTAAAAACAATACCAGAACCCAAATCAAAATTAAGCATAACCATTCGGATTTTGCGATTGCCAGCGCCACGCATCGGCACACATTCTTTCAATTCCAAATTCAGCACGCCAGCCCAACGTGTTAAAGGCATAATCGGGATTGGCATAACACTTCGCTACGTCACCCGGACGGCGAGGCACAATTTGATAAGACACAGCACGACCAGAGGCTTTTTCAAAGGCTTTAACCATATCCAAGACCGAATAGCCCTGCCCCGTCCCCAAATTAACGGTTAAAACGCCCGATTGCTTTTCCAAAGCATCCAGCGCTTTTAAATGCCCTTTGGCTAAATCCACCACATGAATATAATCCCGCACACCCGTGCCATCATGGGTATCGTAATCATCACCAAATACACTCAACTGTTCACGCTTACCCACCGCCACTTGCGCCACAAAAGGCATCAGGTTATTGGGAATGCCATTGGGGTCTTCACCAATCAAACCAGATTCGTGCGCGCCCACAGGATTGAAATAACGCAATAATGCAATCGACCAAGCATCATCACTGATAGACAAATCACGCAGAATATTTTCCACCATCAATTTAGACGCACCATACGGATTAGTTGTCGATAACGGAAAGTCTTCTGAAATCGGTACAGAGGCCGGATCTCCATAGACGGTTGCAGATGAACTAAACACTATGTTTTTACAATTTTTCTCAGCCATCACTTCCAACAAAGCAACCGTTCCAGAAACATTGTTGTCGTAATACATCAACGGCTTTTCAACACTCTCACCCACTGCTTTTAAGCCAGCAAAATGAATCACCGAATCAATCTCAAACTGCTCAAAAAGCGTTCGCAATAAGGATTGATTACGAATATCACCCTCAACAAAAACCAATCTCTCGTCATTGCGAGCCAAGCAAAGTAATTCACTTTCATTCAAAATGGATAAATCAACATTCACAATTCCAGCAACACGCTCAAGTGAAGTGATAGAACTGTTGCTGAGGTTATCCAACACCAAAACATCTTGGCCACTTTCCAAAAGCTCAACACAAGTATGGGTACCAATATAACCCGCACCACCTGTTACTAAAATCATTCCACATCCTTTAATACACGAGTAATTAACGCTTTAAAATGCCGTAGCAGAGCCTCTTTAGACGTATTTTTTGCCACCTTATCCTGCAAGGCGTCCACCTCATCATTTAGCCAGTTCATTGCTTCAAAGCACTGTTGCATCGCTTCTTTTGCTTGCTTTAATGTCAGCTGACAATGCTCTATCGCAAATCGCTCCAAATGTTTTTGTCCACGCCAGCGTTTACTTCCCAACAGAGTCAAGGCCTGAATATCTTCTTTAATATAAGCAGTGGTCGAAACCACATCATAAATCGGGGCCAAACGAATATCCGTAGCGGACGAATACACCACACCAAAGTTCTTTAAATGCGCATCCCCATTTTGTAACCACTGATTTAAAACCATGGCTTTAAAATAATCATAAAGCGCTTTTTTTCGATATTTTGGGCTGACAAAAATGGCGATACCCTTGGCTAATTGCTCATAGCTGCCGGTATATTTCTCATCGCGCGGCTTCGCCTGCAAGACACAGAAATCCTCAAAGCCCAAGTAATCACCCTGTTCGGTGATATCAAAACGCTTCATCACAAAACAGGCCTCATCATCGGACAGATAAAACTCAGGAACATCAAGCCCAGCCTGCTCCAAAGTTTTCATACACAGCCATTCATTTAACGCCAAATCCGGATAATCGGTGCCCCAAGACTTCACGATATAATGTGAAAACTGCAAAGTGGCTTTATCCTGAAGCAAAGCCAACACTTTAGGCTGAACCCCGCTCACAGGCGAAGACAAAGCAAACCGCTCCACAAGACTACTAAACAAATTTTCCTCTGCGGAATGCAGAATTTCATCCAGCGATAAAGCGTTTTCCTGCGTGACTTCTTCTGCATAAGACAGGCGTCCAACCACCTTATCTGACAACAAACTCAGCAATCCAAAATCATCAGTGGCGGTTAGCTTAGAAAAATGTTTTTTAATCACCGCCAGCAAATAGCCTTCAGGCAAATGCATCTCAAAAATCGGAAAAAGCGACTCCGAGACATAACTCTTATTACGCACTGGCATCGTCAGAGAAACCGCATCGCTTGCTGACAGACTTGAATAATTAAAAAGATATTCGCCCTGCTCTCTCGATAGAGTGCCTGAAGGCTTCTTACTGACCCAGACGCAAAGCTCATTCATGAGATTGCTCACTTCTTAAGGATTCAAACGTTGGCAAATCACTCTGACGCTTAGGCTCAAGTTCGTAGTTTAGATAAGCCAACATAAGCATTACCTTACGCAGACCAATATCGGCCACGCGCCCGGTTTCAAAACCGCTTAAGGTCGCACGCGCAATGCCTAAATCATCCGCCATCTGCTGCTGACGAATACCTTGTTCTTTGCGTGCTTGTTGAATAAAGACGCCTAACTCTTGAAACATCATATTGATTAAAATACCCTACAAAAAAATATCTTAAAAACAAATTGTACAGCATTTTAAACAAAAAAACTAAGGTCCCATAATTTCTAACATTCGTGCATTCACCTTATGCACATCAAATTTATCTTCTGCCATTTTGCGCGAAGCCAGCCCCATCGGTTCAATCTTCTCAGGATGTTCAATAACACTAAATGACGGGATTCACTCGATAACTCAATAACTCAATACAGGTGTGCGAACCGATATAACCCGCGCCACCAGTGACTAAAACACAAACCATAAACAATCCTTCGAATACAAATTCAATTTTTTACTCTGTCACCAGAGCCTTTCCCAGTGACGGTTTGCAGAATATATTTAAAATAATCACGCAAAGTTAAAGAGGCAATCATCTTCGCATCCGTTTGAGCGAGTAGCTCTGGTGTAGACATATCGATTTCACTAACTTGAGCTAAACCGGTAATTCCAGGACGCACCTTATAAACACCATATCTTTCACGCTGTTCGAGCAATTCCTGTTGATTAAACAATCCTGGTCTTGGCCCCACTAAACTCATTTCACCTTTTAAAACGTTCCAAAGTTGTGGCAATTCATCCAACTTGGTTTTTCGTAAAAAACTACCAAATTTTGTGATTGAAGCAGAGCTAGCCAAATGTGTTGCCACTGAAGCGGTATCCTTACTCATCGTTCTAAATTTAACGAGTGTAAACGGCTTTTGATTGCGACCGACACGCTTTTGGAAAAACAGCGGGGAGCCAGTATCAAACAAACCAATGACAAATAAGAGCATCAAAATTGGAAAGCCCAAAACCAAACCAGTAAAGGCAAAAATAAAATCTAATAACCGAATCACTTCTCACCCTTTTCTTTTTCAAAATTGACTATTTTTTGCAACTGATCATCCATCGAGATTACAGGCACCCAACCTAATAAGTCTCTGGCTTTAGTACTATCAACCTGCAGATTCCCAAACAAACGATCAGCCACAGACCCCTTACCGAACAACTGAGCGAAAAATTTCATTAAACCTACTGGAATGGGTAATAAACGCGCTTTAACACCATAGGCTTTAGCCACTTTGCGCAACAGATCAGAAGTAGAAATATCTTCACCGTCGGAAATTAAAAATACTTCATTAGCGGCTTTAGGTGATTTATGACGATTAGCACATAGAGAAATAAAGTCAGCAAGATTCTCTACTGCCACTAAAGAGCGAAAATTTTTAACCAGCCCAAGCGGTAAAGGGACACCTTTTTTGACCCAACGAATCATTGAAGCAAAATTTCCTTTTACACCAGGACCATAAACCAATGGCGGCCGAATGATCACAACTTCCATTCCAGTCTCATCAGAAATTTTTTTCAAACCTTGCTCTGCTTCGTACTTTGATAAGCCATAAGGATCTGTAGGAGCAGCAATCACATCAGGTATAAAACGTTGATTCGGTTGAGAAAATTCCCCATTTACCTTAATTGAACTAACAAACACAAATCTTTTTACACCTTGTTCTGCCGCCATCTGCGCTAACATCAGAGTCGCATCGCGGTTTACACGCCGATACTCATCCAGAGGGTCAACCGCCTCATCTTTCATAATATGAGCCCGGGCAGCACAATGCACGACAACATCACAATCAGCCAAAGAAGAAAGAAGAGGCTCTAAGGAATTAGCATCAGAAAGATGCGTCAAATCTGCCACTACGGTAGAGCAACTAACAGAAAGTGATGCTTGCTGACTTCTAACCAAACAATCAACATGATGTTCACTTTCCTCTAATTTTTTTAACACTGAAGCACCTACAAAGCCCGTAGAACCTGTCAAGATAACTTTCATTTTTTTCATTCTGTAAAACCTAAGAACAATTCAAGTTTTTTAATCCCATCATTGGCTTTAAAAATTTCAGATGCTTTTATAGCTCCGTAAATACTGATGTGACCGCCATCGTAACTGAATGGCAACTCTTCATTCGCAAAATCTTTACCATTAAATAGCATTGACCTTTCAATAAAGAAAATATTGTTATTCCCTTTAGCTAAATGAGAAAGTTTTTTATTTATTTCAATAGCACTTTGATCCTTTTTAGAAAAAACAACTTGTTCAGACGGTTTTTCGTAAAAAACCTTACCTCTAATAAATTGCTTAAGAATATTTTGATCATAAATTTTTGGAGATGGCATTATCACTACCTTAGTGCCATTTTTTGCAAAAAGTTCTGCTAACCGAAATATTTCATTTAAGTAACCTTTGTTTGCTACATCAACATAGTCAGCACTCAGAATGAGTATGTCGGTATTATTTATCTGTTCCGACAACCACTGCCTTATAAATAAACATTGCGAGAAAGCGCGACTAGGTATTCTTCCAGTAAAGGACTCTTCCGTACTTGGAAAACACCAGTTTGAAGAAACAGAATGAATATTCAAATCGAGTTCTTTTCCAATAACATCCCAAAAAGGATCATAATGGCCCGCATATGAATCACCAAATAACAATGTCTTTTTACTTTTTTCATTTTGGCTGCCAACAGAACAATTCAAATTATTACCACCAAACTCTAATTTGGTATTGTCTTGATAATTATAAAAACAGTAACCATTCTCAACGGATGGCATCATTAATTGCTTATTATTCGTAATATTTTCAATTTCAGTTTCTATTACACTTTCAAACCGACCAGAAAAGGATTTTTCTTTTATTGTCCAAGCAAATAACGATAACAAAGCCGTGATTAAAACGATAACCAAAAACTCTTTCCTGAAAGTTGACTTACTTAAATAACCACGAGTAGGCTTTTCAATAAGTTGATAGGATATATGGGCCAACAAAAAGCTTAAAGTGAAAAAGCTAATTACCCAAAACCAACTATTTTGCAGGCTTGCGAAGTATAAGGCGACTACAAGAGGCCAATGCCATAAATACAATGAATAGGAACGATCTCCAAGCCACTGTGCAACAGGATTTGCAGTCAACGCACCACCTTGATTATTGGCAAAAATAATTAAACTTGTACCGAGTACTGGAATAACTGCCCAATACCCAGGCCATGGCATACTCTCATTGATCAAGAAAAAACTTACACCGATAAGTAACCAACCAAACCAATAAAAAGTTTTTAAATTACTATGATTAAATCTATGCATCTTTGTAATTAAAAAAACGATAGCACCGGCAGCTAACTCCCAACCTCTTGTTGGTAATAAATAGAAAACAGCAGAAGGCATTTTTTCAACCAAAATGATATTGGTGAACAGGGAAATTGTAAAAAGCAACATTACCCAAACCAATACTACTTTGACACTTCTCCAAAACTTCCAAATAATTGCGATAAAAAGCGGATAAAGAACATAAAACTGAGCTTCCACAGCCAGTGACCAAATATGTAATAACCACTTTTCCTCAGCATCTGCTCCAAAATAGCCTGCAGTACGCCAATAATACAGGTTAGACAAGAAACTCATTCCATAGAGTGATTGTGCTCCGAGCTCTTGATAATCAGATGTATATAACCAAAACCAACCTATTACGAGAAGTACAAAAATTAACACTAATAACGCAGGGAGAATCCTTCTAACACGAGCCATGTAAAATTTCAGTATGGAAAAATTACCTTTTTCATAACCACCAACAATAATAGCAGTCATCAAATACCCTGAAATTACAAAAAAAATATCAACCCCAACAAAACCGCCCGGCAAGCCAATCAGTTGAAAGTGAAACAATAGAACGGCGATGACAGCCCATGCACGCAGACCATTTATGTCTTCACGAAACTTAACGGGAGAAGGAAGGTGTAAACTCATATAAAAACACAGTACCTATATTAATCAATAAGTGAATTAACAACTTTATAAACTACCTAAAACTTTTTTAGCCAATTCAGGGTTGATTTTTTTTACATCAAAATTTTCATGGGCCATTTGGTAGCTACTCTCACCCATCCGAATAATTTCATCTGGATTTTTAATCAGATAAACCATTTTATCTGCCAAACATTCCGCATCCCACGGAGGTACCATAAAACCATTAACACCCTCTACAACAGTTTCACGACAGCCTGGCACATCGGTAGTAATAATTGCACGACCAATCGCCATAGCCTCTTGGGTTGAACGTGGAACGCCTTCACGATAAAAAGATGGCAACACAAATACGTGTGATTGATCTATCCATTCCTTGACGTTATTTACATGACCCGGATAAATAATGATTCCCTCTTGAATTACTTTATCGAGCTCTGATTTAGATAAGGCCGCAGGGTTATCTGGATCAAGCCCACCTAAAACAACAAATTCTGAATTTGGATAATCGCGTTTGACAATTCTGGCTGCAGACAGATACTGAAAGATACCTTTTTCGGCTAAAAGACGAGCAATAAAAATAAATCTAACTGGTTTATTTAAATCCGGTTTAGAGTATTGAAAATAATCCAAATCCAAACCAATCGGCCCTAAGACATCAAGTTTTTTTTTACTTAGCAGCGCTACACTAGATAAGTCTTTGGGATCATCTGAATTTAAAAATAAGACCTTATCTGCAAAGGCGTATCCCAAAGTACATAAAGCTCCATGGACTCGTTTTAAAAATTGTTTTTTAAAAGATACTCCCCTGCTTGTTGGAGTATGGATATATCCTAAGCCTTCAAGCATAGCAATTATTCGTGGAACACCAGCGAACCAAGCGGCAATCGAACCATAAATTGACGGTTTTACAAAAAAGCTAAAAACAACATCTGGTGAAATTTTCATTATTTCTTGCTTCAGCAGATAGGTATCACGTATGTCTAAAAAGGGGTTCATTCCAGTTTTATTAAGCTGATAAGAAACTGGAATAGCTCCTAAATCTCTTACCATTTGTTCTGTATCCATAGTGTAATCTATTGCAAAGGCAAAAACTTGGTGGCCCTGCAAAACCAAATAGCGGATAAAATCTTTACGAAAAATTAAAATACCAGGTGAAACATTTTGAGATATTAAGCAAACTTTCATAAACCACGCCACACGCTATGGTAATTGGCTACCATCTTATCAATACTGAAATTTTCAACAATTCGCTCTCGTGCTTTTTGCTTACGGTCTTGCCACTTTTCAGAATCATTCAATCTCTCAAAATATGCGTTCTCTATCGCATCCGCTAATTGTTTTGCGTTCCTTGGTCCAACAATCCAGCCAGTATTACCTACAATCACACTAGAATCGCCTACATTGGTTGTAACACAAGGTGTTCCACAGGCCATCGCTTCATTGAGAACATTTGGAAAGGCTTCACCGAAAGCAGAAGATAATACAAATAAATCAATGCCATTCATCACAGCGGGAATATCATTACGTCTTCCCAATAATTGCACATTATTGATCAAATCATTTAGATCAACGAGGTCTAATAAAGTTTGGTTATTATTGTCTAAATTCGTTCCAACGATAACTGCATTAAAGTCCAAACCTTTTGCTTTAAGCATCCCTAAAGCATCTAACAAATTCTTTTGATCTTTTTGGGGGTCATAACGTCCGACATGACCAATCAAAAAAGTCTGCGGATCAACATTTATTTCATTCCTGAATTGCGAACCGATTCCAGTATTCGGCGAATAATCATCCACTCGATAACCATTACTAACCACATGCCCAATCGATTTTTTAAATCCAATAGACTCTTGAACTTCTCGGGACTTTTCAGCACAGTAGATAATGTTTCTAGGAACAAATTTAGATATAAAAGCATTAATTTTTGCAATCAAAATCGTTGACCGTTTAGACTCACCTTTAACCAGAGTCGTGTGGTGAACGCCCCAAGTGATATTTCTAACACCCGCCAAACGTCCAACAATCCCACCAATTAGATCGCCATGAAACATCCAAGTTTGAATAGCATTAGGCTTGAGAATACGAATAAAACGATAAAGCTTAAATAAAGCATAAAACTTAAATCTCGAGTTTTTCATATCAAGACAAACTACTTTAACGCCTAATTCCTGTAATAATGAAGCATATTTTCCGCCATCAGCTAGGGAAACCACTGTGTGAATACATGGTGTAGAATCAAACTGAACTAGTCTGTATAAAACAGCTTCTGCGCCACCATCATCTAAACCTGAAATGACATGTAATATTTTCATCGTTTACGATACTCTGAGTAAGTTATTTGTAATTTTTTAGTTAGCGGCTGTTCGATATATGTAAATGTGAACCATCCTGCAAAAATTGACGTTATTAAAAGGGCTAGCAAAAAAATAAATGGGTCACTTATCCCTAAATAACTTAACACCACGGCTGAAGCGAATAATGTCATTGGATGCACTAGATATAGCGAATAAGAAATATCACCAAAAAAATCAGAAATACGCCAGAAAAATCTAGCAATATACTTTTCAAGATAAACCACGATAGTACAGATAAATAAGGCAGGAATACCTAAAGAAATCATTCTATATTCGCTAGGAACTTCAACAAATTGCAACAAAAAAACCGCTAAAAACAGTATCAGTATAAGAGCTATTTTTTGTGCATCATTGAACTTCATAAAAAAAGCATACAAAACAAAACCATATAGAAATTCAATTAATAACGATGAAGTCAAAGCACGCAATAAAGCTAAGTCAAATGTATAAATTTGGCCAATTATAACCAAAGCGATAAGAATAACGACCACCCCCCATACTCGAAACTGGCCATTAAAGATAAAAACAGTAGCGAAGACAAAATAAAAAATGAATTCAAATGTTAACGTCCACGCATTTTGGTTTAAAAATAATGCATCCATTGGGATAAGAAAAATTGACCCCACAACACTACTTTCACGGCCACCATTGACCATGCTTGGAAACAATAAATAAACCACTATCACAATAGAAAGGGTCGCCCAATAGACAGGGAGAATCCGAATTGCACGTTTGATTAAAAACTGGCTCGCACTTTTGTTAGAATTGAGGGTATAAAGCATGACAAAACCAGAAATGATAAAAAATATATCAACGCCAATATTTCCATAAAGAAAGCGACCTAACTGGCCTTCACCATAAACTTCCTCTTTATAGAACGCGTGTACAATTAGAACTAAGAGTGATGCCACCCCCCTTAGAAGCTGAATAGAGTGAACTTTATTCATATAATTCACCCAGCAACTTACTCCATTGAGGCAAAATAGCATCAGGGGTAAAATCAAAGCTTCGTTCAAAAGCTTTCAAAGCAAACTGATCACGAAGGTCTGTTTCTGTAATGATTTTTTCTAATGCAGCCGCCAAAGCTGAAACATTATTTTTTTCAACTAAAAGCCCATATTCGGTTGATAACAATTCTTTAGGGCCGCATGGACAATCATAGGAAACAACAGGCAAGCCTGATGCCATTGCCTCAAGTAAACTTAATACAAATCCTTCAAATCTTGAACTTAAAACATAAGCATAAGAATTTTTATAAATTTCAGTGATATTTGAACAATGGCCCAAGAATTTAACGTTACTCTCTAGATTATGATGTGCAACATAATCTACTAATTTTTGCTTATCAACTCCATCACCAGCAATATGTAGAACAGCTTGCGCTCTAATACTTGGCGACAATTCACACCAAGATTTTAATAATAAATCAAAGCCTTTTTGTTCTGCAAGACGCCCAACACCTAAGATAATTTTCTTTTTTCCAGGCTTAAATAAAATAGGAAATTCAGAATATTGAGTTGTAACCGGATTGTAAATAACTGTGACATTTTCAGCGCTAAATTTCGACTGCCACTGTTGCTTATCTTCTTGTGTTAAGACAACACATCTATCTGCATATCTTGCCCCAAGGTAACGTCCAAGGTCACGCCGCTTTATGCCTAAATTAATTGCTGCATTAAAATGTTCCCAGACAATATGCTTGGTTTTTTTTAAACCAAATTTTGATAGAAAAGTATATGGAGTAAGAACTGAATCCACATCAATAACGACATCAAAATTATTTTTTTTGAATACTCGCCTAATTTTCAATAAATCACCAAAATGTGATTTTTTTTGCTCTCTGATTAAATGAATATTTATATTTTCATTTAACGGAAAAAAAAGTTCGTTATTCTTTTTATTCAGAGTGAGAAAACTAACTTTATAGCCCAAGTTCTGCAAATAATTTGCAACTAAAAAAGAAATCCTTTCAGTGCCACCAGTGCTTGAAATATCAGAAATAAAAAAAGCAATATGCTTCATAACTAAAACATCTCGAAAATAATATTGTTGTATTGGTAGTTTTCAGCATTATTTCCAAAAAAAGCAAAAGCAACAAGACTGATGAATGAAGCCAACAAAATGGAAGTCAACCCGACCTTGTAACTCATTCGATTGCTGTATAACCTAAAAAAATACATGAAATAGATAACTTCAGCCAAAATAAAATAGTACGAAATCCGATCAATCAATGTTGATGAAAGAGGAATCAGTAAAAACAATACAACTGGCGAATAAATAAAAAAATTAAAAAAACGACTATGTTCAAGATTATTTGGAGCTACGACTAATACTTTAGAGAGTAATAGAAATACAAACGATACGCCCACTAAAAACCCAACACGAAGATAGGCGCCTTGATTGTAGAGCGTTGTATCTGCATAGTGTGCATAACGGAACTCATATAAGTAAATCATTAGTGGTATTGATACAAAGGCAAATAAGATTAACCAACGTTTTTTTACCGTTATGTAACGAAGAAATACAAAAAACAGCGCAGACAAATGAAAACCCATTGCAATTAATAAAAATAAGATATATTTCCTGTATTTCGTCAAAATTAACAAAGAGAATGCAAAAATAAAAATGCTTTCAGCAACACCTTGACGTACACCGCTTATACCTAACATAACAATGTGAAATGGGAAAATAATTGCGAAGAAATAAAAAGGATTTATATCGATTACCTGTGCTGCACGATAAGTAAAGTAAGACATCAGAGCACCACAAATAAAATAAACAAATTGCAAATCAAGGCCTACCGCCCCTGAGAATCTATTAATTAAATAATAGCCATACTCTGGGAACAACAAATCAAATTCTGCGTCCATCATAAAACGATAAAAGAGACCTAAATAATTTCCGTGATCGGTTCCCACTTCATATTTCAAACCAATAAACAACGTCATGAAGACAATCATTATTGATAACAAAACGACATTACCTAAACGACTTTTATTCCAGAGTAACCCAGCAAAAACATTTAAGAAAAAAACAAAAAAATATGCACTCACTTAACCAACCTAAATGATTCTTAACCAATCTCTAGAAACTCTAAAAATGCCTATTAGGAAAAAAAACATTTCTAATTAAACATTTAACATAAGCATAAAATTGATTAAAACTTCTTATATTACAAAAAGACTTAGATGTTAATTTCGCCAAGTCTAAAAAACTTCTTGTTGATCTTAAAATTTTCATCTCAACTAAATTCTTTGAAAATTGATATTGTTGTAACTCTCCAGAATTAAGCAACTTTAAATACTTAGATTCCTCGTCAAACTTTTTTTTAAAACCGATAGCAGAGCCTGAGCTATAAGTTATTCTCATCCCGTTATGGTTACTATGTGTAAAAAGCTTTTCTTTTATATGACCAACCTTATATTCTTTTGCCAAAATTTTAAGCATTAAAAGATGATCTTGAAATCTGGGCGTTTTTGTAAAACCGTTTACGGTTTTTAATACATCTTTTCTTGCTAAAATCATTGGCGTATAACAATTGCCGTTAATTATGAAATCTTTTAATGAATTTACTCTTGCATAACAATTACTTACATCCAGAAACTTTCCATTTTGAGAAAAATTCATATCACAAACTGATACATCTAAATTATTTTTTTCAATGTGCTGCACTTGCTTTTCAATTTTATTTTCAGAAAAAAAATCATCATCATCTAAAAACGTTACATATTCACCCTTAGCTATATCTAACCCTAAGTTTCTGGCGCCAGCACCACCACGATTGATACCATCACCTAAGTAAATAATATCTCTGTCGTTTGCAAAAGAACTAACGACACTTTTTACTGCATTTCGATTTTTGATGCAGCTATTATCATCGACAATGATTAACTCTATATTTCTATACGTTTGTTTCAGAACACTCTGTATAGCATTCGATAATTCATTACTTCGTCCATAGGTTGGGACTATAACAGTGACAAGTTTTTTATCAGGCTTCATACTAGTTAGCATTATTTCTTTGATGGTTTCGTTTTAATTCGAAAAGGTCTTCACTTGGTTTTTATCAACTTTTTCAAATGAGATAAAAAAGGAAATACTACTAAAAGATAACTTTTAGAGGTTATGTCAATTCTTCTTGTTTTAAAGAGCAATAAGATCAATTTTAGTCGGTATTTTAGTGACAACCATGAAACTCTCTGGCGTATCAAATCTGAAGATGAGGCATAAATACATTTTTGAACAAACTTCATCAAAGCGACAAAAGCCTCCGAATTACGGGGAATTTTTTTGCTTACTTTTAACAGTTGCTCGGAAACAATTATGTAGCCTTCAACGTGCTTCATCGACTTTGCTTCAGTCATGATTGACCCTGGCCTTACTCTCCGATAAAACAAAACGTCCGACACGCACATGGCCTCAGCGGATTTATCTTTTAATAATAGCTGTGTAGTGAATAAATTATCTTCATGGTAAATAGCTGGATAAAACCTTAAATCTGACAAATTATTTTTTAAAGTAAGATAAAGGCATGCTGAAACTGAATACTTATTTTGTTTATTTAATTCGATAAATAACTGTTCAGAAGGCATTTTTTTCTGATGCAATTCTACAGGTCGTTCATAATCAAAATATCTAGCAAGCTCGTCTGAATGGCCATCATTAAACGCACAACCAGAAAAAAAGACCGTATTTACTCCATACTGACTAATATAATTAATTAGCGTGCTAACTGTATTAAGGGCTATATAATCATCACTATCCAAAAACATTACATAGTCACCCGTGCTTTTTTCGATCCCAGTATTTCTCGCAACACTTAGACCTTGATTATTCTGGCTAAAAACCTTCAAGTTAGTCCAAGTTTCTGAATAACTATTAAGAATCTCTAGACTCTTATCCTCTGAACCATCATTTATCGCAACCACTTCAATATTGGGGTAATCTTGATTTAAGGCGGAATTTAAACATTTATCTAAATACTTTTCTACGTTAAATACCGGAATTACAATTGAAACTTTGACCTGCCTAACCATAAAAATTACTATACTCTTTTAAATTGATACAGAAGATGTAACAAAATCTTTCTATAGAAAAGATATAGGGAAACAAGATAAAACACCGCCCCTAAAATCACTTGTAATATAAATCCAATAAAAATAGAGAACTCCAGATGATTTACATAAATTCCGACTAAGTACACAAACGCAGCCATTAACATCGAAGTGATAAAAAATGGAAATAACCTTAATAATCCTTCTATGACACTCAGTTTAATTTGCTTCCAGGGATAATAAAAATTTGGTATTAGCATAATTAAATTAGCGATTGCATAAGCCAAAACAATCCCAACAAGACCAAAGAACACACCAATTGCGAAAGCTGATACGGTAACAACTGCATTTGCGAGACCGATTCGGAACATTGCACCTGTTGTCCCCTTCGCCATATATATAGAACCGGTGGTCGTTGTTATTGACTGAACCATACCAACGGGTGCAAGAACCATCAAAAGGATAGCCATCTCTTGCCATTGTGGCCCTAAAACCAAACTGACAAAACTCTCTGCTGTAACCAACAAACCTGCCATTAAAGGAAAAGTAATTAAAGCAATAAAACTAATCGCTTTAAGGTAACCCTCTCTAAATTTTTCATGATCGTTTTTTATTTCAGAAAAAGCTGGGAATAGGACCCTAATAATTACATGAGAAATATTTTGTAAAGGATAAAGCATGATTTTGTAAGCCATACTATAAATTCCTAATGACGTCGAACCAAGGAATTTCCCAATTAAAAACTGATCCGACTGACGTGAAAAATAATTAATAAATGTAAAACCAGTTAAGTTTGCAGAATACGAAAGTATCGTTTGAATATGACTAAAAGAAAAACTTAAGCTTGGTAACCACTTGTAAACAATCAAAAAGCCAGTTGATAAAACAAATGCATTTGTAATTGCCATAATAACCAAACTATAAACACCAAATTGCTGATATGCGGAAACCAAACCTATAAGCGCGCTTGCCAATAAAGCAATTATTTCAACAATAACAACCAATTTGAATTTCATTTGCTTTTCCAACATAGTTTTGTTGATTAAGCTAAGCGATGAAATAATAAAGATAATGCTGATTAATTCGACTAGCTCCTCCAGCCCGTCTTTATCAAAGAAAGACGCTATCAAACTTGCTAACAGAAAGAGTAATATTGAAAGTATAGAATTTAAGCCTAGATTAAAATAAAAAATGCTGGATAAAAAACTTTGTGATGGTGAATCTTTATAGATAATTGCTTGACCCAAGCCCATAGAAGCAAAAATTGCCATAAATGAAACGAATATCATCAAAATAGCATATACACCATAGTCGTCAGGACTCAGTATTCTAGCCATAAAAATTAGAGTTAAAACAGTCACTATCTGACGAATGACATTACCTAATGCATTCCAAGAAACTCCTGATATTGTTTTTGATTTCAAATTCATTTTTTCGCCAATTTATAGTATTTCTTATACCACTCAACGAAGTTTCCAATCCCGTCTTCAATACTGGTGCTTGGTTTAAAACCCGTATCGGCAATAAGATCATCCACATCGGCATAGGTAATCGGCACGTCACCGGCTTGCATGGGCATCAGATTTTCTTTGGCTTTTTTGCCACACACGCCTTTAATGAGGGCGTTTAGGCAAAGCACGTAACTAACAATGTGGTGCGCAACACAATTAATCATCGATTGCTTCCTTTAGAAGTGCTTTGAGCTCTTCTTTGTTGGGCAGTAGGGTTTGGTATTGGCTAGCAAATAGTTGACTGTTGTTTTCTGGCAAGGTCATTTCAACTAAAGCTTTGCTTTTGTCCTTGCAGAGGACAATGCCAATGGTTGGGTTTTCGTCTTGTTGTTTTTCTGTGCGATCAAAGTAGTTGACGTACATCATCAGTTGACCTAAATCCTGATGTTTGAGTTCGCCAATTTTTAAGTCAATCACAACAAAGCACTTTAGCAGGCGGTTGTAAAAAACCAGGTCGATATAGAAGTGTTTTTCGTCAATGGTGATCTTTTTTTGTCGTGCTACAAAAGTAAAGCCTTTTCCTAATTCGAGCAGAAAGCTTTCAAGTTTGTCGATGAGACGTTGTTCTAATTCACTTTCGCTGTAACTGGCTTGAATTGGCAGACCGACAAATTCTAGTATGTAGGGGTCTTTTACCAAATCACCGGGTGTTTCGATCACTTGACCCTGTGCGGCAAGCTGTTGCACCTTGTCTTTTTGGGTACTGAGTTGAAGTCTTTCAAATAAGCCTGAATTGAATTGGCGTTTGAGTTCTTTTAGACTCCAATGATTGTTGTTGGCTTCGACTTCATAAAAGCTGCGTTCGCTGGTGTTGTTGATGCGGGTTAGAAAAATATAGTGTGACCAGCTTAGGGTGAATTGGTGAGACGCCGTCTCACTTTTTGGAAAGCACTGGTAAAAACGACGCATATTTTTTAAGTTATCAACCGAAAAGCCTTTGCCAAACTCTTTGCTTAGTTCGTCAGACAAATTTTTAATGAGCATGACGCCATATTCAGCGCGGGCTTGACCTTGTTGTTCTTGCTCGACAATACGACAACCAATCTCCCAATAGGCTTGAGTCATGGTTTGATTAATGGCTTGGTAGGCTTTGTTACGCGCACTGTAAAGCATCGCTTTGATGTCGCGGTAAAAGTCTAATTGTGTCGTCAGCGTTGTCATTTTTAATTTTTAATTTTTAATTTGAATGATTAATTTTGAATGGCGAGGTTTCAATTTAATAGGTTTACTTGTAATACTCTTTGTACCATTCCACAAACTTACCAATGCCTTCTTCAATCGAGGTACTTGGCTTAAAACCGGTATCGGCGATCAGATCATCCACATCGGCATAGGTTATCGGTACATCACCCGCTTGCATGGGCATGAGGTTTTCTTTGGCTTTTTTGCCGCAAGCATCTTCAATCGCGGTGATAAAACGGCTCAAGGTCACTGGTTGATTGTTGCCAATGTTGTAAACTTTGTAAGACGCTTTGGCCGCCGTAATGTTTAATTTTGAATTTTGAATGATTAATTTTTCATCGTCCAAGCTTGGTGGTCGTTCCATTACTCGCATCACGCCTTCGACAATGTCATCAATGTAGGTGAAGTCGCGTTGCATTTCGCCATTGTTGTAGACATCAATGGTTTTACCTTCAAGAATCGCTTTGGTGAATTTGAAGTACGCCATGTCTGGGCGCCCCATCGGACCATAAACGGTAAAGAAACGTAAACCTGTGGTTGGAATGCCGTAAAGATGACTATAGGTGTGTGCCATCAGCTCATTGGATTTTTTGGTCGCCGCATACAAGCTAATTGGGTAATCGACTCGGTCATCGGTGCTAAACGGCTGTTTGACATTCATGCCATACACTGAGCTGGAGCTGGCATAGACTAGGTGTTTGACTTGGCTATGACGACAACCTTCTAAAATATTCACAAACCCAACAAGGTTAGAATCGACATAGGCGTGCGGATTATCAATCGAATAACGCACGCCTGCTTGCGCCCCAAGATTGACCACCACATCAAATTGATGCGTTTTAAACAAGTTTTCTATGCCCGCACGGTCTGCCAAATCCAAGTTGATAAATTCTAAATTTTGAATGTTTAATTTTAAATGCTTGCCTTCGGCCATTTTCTCGACGTCTTCGCCGTTAAAACCTAGCGCCTTTAGACGGTCTAGTTTAAGTTGCGGGTCGTAGTAGTCATTCAGATTATCAATGCCGACCATATTATGGCCGTATTGTTTTAATGCCTGAATCAAATAGAAACCGATAAAGCCAGCGGCACCGGTTATTAGAATGTTTAGTGTTGAGTTTTTAATGTTTAGTTTTTGGTTCATTTTTCATTCTTTAAATTTTGCTGTGCAGTTTTAACGATACTCGTTAAAATTTTTATGAGCTCTTCACTTTGCTCTAATAAACTTTGAACATGGGGTTCGTTTTTATTTAAATATTGCGTCTCAGAAAGTAAATCTAACCAATATTTGGCTTCACGAGCTTCTTTGCTCGCAATACTCATTTTTGAAACAAAATCTGCTTTTGTTTGCGCTGCTTGTGCCTCATTTACATTTGCACCCACTGAAGTGCCGGATCTTAACAACTGCTTAGATAAAACATATTCTTTATGCTCTTTTGACAAAAACTGATACAACTTGACAATTCTTACCGAAAAAGCGAATGATTTAGCTTGAATATTGTTTTTATCACTCATCATTAAACATTCACCATTCAAAATTAGCGTTAGTCTTTACCAAACAAGTCGCGAGTGTAGACTTTGTTTTGCACGTCCATGATTTCGTCGACCAAGCGGTTAGCGACAATCACGTTACTCACGGCCTTAAATTCATTGAGGTCTGCAATGACTTTGGAGTGGAAAAAGTCTGTTTGACCTTGTTCTGTTAAGACTGGCTCATAAACCACGACCTGAATGCCTTTGGCTTTGATGCGTTTCATAATCCCTTGAATCGCCGAGGCACGGAAGTTGTCAGAGCCTTGTTTCATAATGAGGCGGTGTACGCCCACCACTGGATTTTGTGACGCATTGGCTTTGGCAATGATTTGATCGGCAATAAAGTCTTTGCGCGTGGTGTTGGCATCGACAATCGCGCGAATCATGTTTTGTGGTACGTCTTGGAAATTCGCTAACAACTGTTTTGTGTCTTTTGGTAGACAGTAGCCGCCGTAACCAAAGCTTGGATTGTTATAGTGCGCGCCAATACGTGGGTCTAAACCAACCCCTTCGATGACCTGTTTGGTGCTTAAACCGTGGGTTTCACAGTAAGTGTCCAATTCATTGAAATAAGACACACGCATGGCTAAATAAGTGTTTGAGAACAGTTTGACCGCTTCGGCTTCGGTGGCGTCGGTAAACAAGACCGGAATTTCAGCGGCCGGTTTTGCTGCACCTTCGACCAATAAATTGGCAAAAACTTCGGCACGCTCGGTTTGCTCACCGACAATAATGCGTGATGGATAGAGATTGTCGTAAAGGGCTTTGCCTTCACGTAAAAACTCGGGCGAGAAAAAGATTTCAATGTTTACTGTTGGATGTTGAATTTTTAATTGTTGCTTCAACGCATCCGTATAACCGACCGGAATGGTGCTTTTAATGACAATGGTGGCGTTTGGATTGATTTCAATCACATCTTTAACCACCGCTTCAATGCTTTTGGTATTAAAAATATTGGTAATCGTGTCGTAATCGGTTGGCGTTGCGATTACAACAAATTCTGCATCTTGATAAGCTTGTTGCTTGTCCAAGGTCGCTGTGAAGTTCAGCGTCTTATTGTTCAGAAAATCGGTAATTTCCACATCGACAATTGGCGAGATTTTCTTATTTAGAAGATCAATCTTTTCCGGCACAATATCCAGTGCCACCACTTCATGGTGCTGTGCCAATAAAACGGCTAAAGACAAGCCAACGTATCCAGTTCCTGCGACAGCGATTTTCATACTCTATTTTCCAATTAATTTAAGTCTGCTTATTCAACCGTAACCGACTTTGCTAGATTTCTCGGCTGGTCAACATCCGTCCCTTTAATTAAGGCAACGTGATAGCTTAAAAGCTGCAATGCAATATTAAAGGTGATCGGCGCAGTGATTCTACCAACATTTGTGGTTGCCTTAATCACATTAAAGTTTGATTCTGAACTGACACCAGAGCGTTCATCTTCAAATACAATCATTTGCCCACCACGCGCACTGACTTCTTGTAAATTCGATTTAAGCTTTTCAATTAATTCATCGTGCGGCGCAATCGCAATGACAGGCATGGTTTCATCAATCAACGCCAAAGGACCATGCTTTAATTCACCGGCCGGATAAGCCTCTGCATGGATATAGCTGATCTCTTTGAGCTTTAAAGCCCCTTCCATGGCAATTGGGTACATGGTGCCTCGGCCCAGAAAGATTGCATGATGCTTATCGGCAAAGCTTTGCGCTAAAAGCTTAATGTCCGCTTCATGTGCTAAGCAGTCACTAATTAACCCCGGCAATTTGATTAATCCTTTAACAATCAAACCTTCGCGATGCGCAGTAAGACACTTTTGGGTTTTTCCAATGGCAACCAATAACAGAGCAAGTGCGACTAATTGCGTGGTGAATGCTTTGGTTGAAGCGACGCCGATTTCTGGCCCGGCATGCGTTAAAAACGTCAAATCGGATGCACGAATCAGACTCGATTCAGGGACATTACAAATCGTTAAGGTTGGAATGAACAATTCTGTTCTGCTGTCTTTCAGCGCTTGAATCTGCTTAAGCGCCGCTAAGGTATCTGCGGTTTCACCCGACTGACTGATGGTGACCACTAAGGTGTTATTGGCGATAACGGGATTACGGTAGCGGTATTCACTGGCAACCTCTACCTGACAAGGCAAGCGTAGAATGTCTTCAAACCAATACTTGGCCACCAGACCGGCATGATAACTTGTACCGCAGGCAATGATTTGCACTTGCGATATACGTTCAAAAACCTGTGCGGCACTCGCGCCAAAACTGTCCACCAACACTTCTTGATTGGCAATACGGCCTTCTAAGGTATCGACCACTGCTTGCGGCTGTTCAAAAATTTCTTTGTGCATGTAATGGCGATGACCATTTAAACCGGAGGCACTGACTGATTGCTGAGAAAGCACCTCTTTGCGCTCTGCAAGACAGCCATTAACATCAAAAATTTGCAGCGCGTCTTTTTGAATCAGTGCGACATCGCCCTCTTCTAAAAAAATAAACCGCTGGGTAACGGGTAATAATGCAGAAACATCCGAGGCGATAAAGTATTCACCAAAACCGACACCAATCACCAAAGGACTGCCTTTTCGGGCAGCGATTAAGGTATCCGGCGTGCAAGGAGAAATGACACCAATGGCATAAGCGCCTTCTAACAAACTCAGGGTTTTCTGTACTGCTTGGAGTAATTCAACCGGAGTGGCTTGGACACCCTTTATTTGACCAAGACTTGGCACGATTGCCTGAAGGTGATGGTAAATACAGTGCGCAATGACTTCGGTGTCCGTTTGCGAGGTAAAACGATACCCTGCGGCAATTTGCAGCGTTTTAAGGGCTTGGTAATTTTCGATAATGCCGTTGTGAACGACCGCAACTTGATTATTACAAATATGGGGATGTGCGTTGTTTTCTGAAGGAACACCGTGTGTTGCCCAGCGGGTATGTGCAATGCCGACACGCCCTCGCTCGGTTTGTGAGCCGGATTGCATTTTTTGTTGTAAGGAGGCAATTTTACCCAGCGCACGATAGCGAATAATCTCAACATTCGGCGTTTCGTCTTTTCGACCGTTAACTTTTAACAGTGCCATTCCGGAAGAGTCATAACCGCGATATTCTAAGCGCTTTAAACCTTCCAATAAAATTGTCGAAATATTTCGTTCTGCTACTCCGCCAACAATGCCACACATATTCTTTTAAACTCTTATATAAACTCGATTTAAGATAGATGATTATTTATTTAAATAATCGTCCTATTTTATTGCGCGCAATTGTAACAGAATGACTAAAACGCTTTTTAGCGTTTTAAGATTTTATTTATCTAAAACCACCTAAAATCGCGCACTTTAATACGCAATAAAACCAACAAAAACAATCTAACAACCATAAAATCAGGCTTATTTAATGAAAGTTAATTTAAATTTACATTCTTATTTAATGGGACACTGCAATGTTTGCATTATTCTCTGATTTTGACTCAGTTCGGTTGACTTTACATATTGGCAAAACACTGGCTGAGCAGCGGAGTTTTTGATTAACGCCAGTAATTGTGACTGCTGCACAAACTGGGTTTGCAGCAACCAAGCAATATCTTTTAATAACTGGGTTTTCTGCGAAAAAGATAGCGCTTGCCAGTAAGGCAATACACCAGAGACCTTCTGCCAATATAGCGCGCTATTCACCCCTTTTAACGCATCTACAGCCTGTAATGCCAAGGCAAACTGAGCATCAAACTCTTGTAAGTTAGCCTTCACAATAGACAGCTCATACCAGGCGGCAAAGGTTTCAGGCATCAGAGTCGCCGCCTGTTGATAGCGCACTTTGGCTTGTTGCAAACTGGCCGCAACGCTATCCGGCGAAATTTGCGGACTATTCTGCTGAAGCAACGCCTGCCACTGATAGAGCTTTGCCCCAGTGATTAAACGTTGATAAGAGTCTTGCCAAGCGAAGGTTTCAGCCAACTGTAAATATTGATTCTGAAGATTGATTTGTTTTTGCGACGGCACAGCCGATAAAGACCATTGCTGGATGCGATTATCAACATATTCGTGCAAACCCACAGCGAGAAAATAGCGCAGTGCGAATATAAAAAAGAGCAGCGATAGAAACCCGAGCAACAGGGCTAAAAATCGGTTTTTCGCCCCCTTTAAAACCGCCACCAAGCTATGCGCTCTCTGTCTGAAATTTACAATCACTGATGGCTTTTGGCATGGTATACAAGAGCTGATGCACGCCTTCATTACCAATTAATGTTCTGGCATATTCAATTGCTTCACCAAACACAGGAGGACGATATTTTAGGTTATGCGCATCACTTGCCATAATCGAAACCTTACCTTCCATTAGAAAGCGGATTGCGGTTTCTTTGACCTTTACGCCAAAGTTACCGGTGAGTGCAGAAGCGGTTAATTGCGCTAAGCACCCTTTTTTCAAAAATTGGTCGAGTAACTTTGGCTCTCTAATAAACGCCCGATTACGCTCTGGATGGGCAATCATTGGCAGGTAACCTTGCGACAATAACCAGTCAATCAAATTCATTGAACCGTGAGGAATCTCATCCGAAGGAAACTCAACCAATAAGACCTCTTTACCGTTATAGCAACCCAGACTGGGCAGAAGGCGCTTTTTCACCAAGGGAATTATCGCCGCACAAATCCGCACCTCTGCAGCAGCCGCAACGGTTAAAGGAATGCCCTGCTCTGCTAAACCCGCTTTAAAGAGCTGCAGCGCATTATCGATACTCGATAGGTCATTATCAAACCGTCCAATATGAATGTGCGGCGTGCAGACCATATGTGTCACACCACATTTAACCGCCTGCCGCGCCATTTGTAATGCGGCAGTTAAGTCAACCGCACCATCATCAATCCCTGGCAGTAAATGGCTGTGTAAATCATACATAGGGGATTAGCACCATTTTATTTACTGTAGCCGTAGTAGTCATAGTAACCATCGTAGTAATACCCTTCGCGCTGTGAGCGCTTAATATCAACTTGGTTTAAGACAATGCCTTTTACTGGGGCGCCGGACTGCAACAACATTCCCACACCTTTTTTGACAACCTCTTTCGCCGTTGCGTCCGATTTAACGACATACATGACCTTATTCACATGACTGCCGATAATCAGCGAATCACTCACGGCTTGAACAGGCGGTGTATCAATAATAATCCGTTCGTATTGCTCACTTAAAACAGCGAGCATTTGGGCAAAACTATCATTCATCAACAATTCCAATGGGTTTGGCGGAACATTCCCTGCAGGCATCACAAACAAACCGTCATTTTCGTAAATTGCGGTTTCCAGATCCGCACTGCCAGACAACACATTGGCTAAACCTGCACTGCCTACAGGCAATCCAAGGCGCTTAGCAATATTGGGTCTGCGCATATCCGCTTCAATCAACAAGGTTTTTTCCATTGCCGAGACAGCAAAAGCCAAGTTTAATGCTGTGGTGGTCTTACCTTCCCCAGGAATCGACGAGGTCAGCATGATTTTTTTGTAATCATTCCCCAGTGAACTTAAAACCACACTAGTACGAATGGTATTGACGGCCTCACTAAACGCTTTGTTGTCACCTGATGAATAGAGATTCGCGATACGGTGTTTTTTACTGTGCCCTTTGACTAGAGGAACAATGCCATTGACCGGAAGGTTTAATGTCCGCTCAACTTCTTGCGACGTTTTAAAACCATTATTTAAGAAACGGAACAAAATAATTAAGCCGACAATAAACGCAAAACCAAGAAAACCGGCTGCCGCGACAATTAAAGATTTCTTCGGTTTTATCGGCGACAACGGCTTTAAGGCTTTATCAATGACATTCACGCGGAAATCCACTTCCATTTCTGCGGTGGTTGCCGAAGTTTCTTTTAAACGCGTTAAAAATGTATTGTATAAAGCCTGATTGGTTTCCACTTCGCGCTTTAGTTCATTGAGTTTATATTCATTGGTGGCAATTTTTTTAATCTGCGATTTATTCGACCAAACTGCGCTTGCTAAAGCACGCTCGTTTGCTTTTGCCGCTTGATACTGTTTTTCAATGGTAGCGACAATTTGATTGACCTTCATTTCTAAGTCTGTTCTGGCTGCATCCAGTTCTGCCGCAGCGGCACGCATTTCTGGGTGTTTTGCCCCATAGCGCTGAGATAACTCATTCAAATTTGAACGCGCTTTGGCTTCTTCTGAAATCGCGCCTTGGATCAGCGGGTGACTTAAGATAGCCGGTGCCGAAGTTAGCTTCTCCCAACCCTCTTTTTTCATGTCTCGCACTTGCACATACTGGGTTTCTATCTTAGCCAGTTCAGCGCGCGCATTAATTAGGTTGGCATTCATGCCTGACAGTTCGTTTGCTGAGACCGTGACAATGCCGTCTAAATCAATCAGACCTTTGTCTTTCTTGAAATCTTGCAACATCTGTTCAGATTCATTTAATTTTTGCTTTAATTCAACCAAACGCCCATTCATCCATTCGGTTGCTTGTGCTGTGGCTTCAACACTCATTTCCAACTGGCGATTAATGTAAACTTCGGCAATTTTATTGGCCACCAAAGCTGCTGTATAAGGATCGACCATCTCTACATGAATATTCACCAATTGACTGCGCTTAATCGGCTCAACGGTGATCATTGCCAGTAAGCGATTTACCGCCTTTTCTAACTTTTCAGTTTCGGTTAACTCTTTAGGTGGAGTGATTAAACTTAATAAAAATTCGTCTTTGGCGCTGAAAAACGCATTTTGGCTGTCATCTAACGACGGCGTTTCATCATTCAGATTAGGCGTATCAGAGACCACCTGCTGCTCAAACTTGTCTTTGGCTTCTTGCGATAAGAGTCCATTTGCGAGCCATACTTTCCAGTTAAATAATGGCGCTTGCATTTGCGACTGACTAAATTCTCTATGATTGAGTAGGTTTAGATCGGTAATCACTCTTTCAGCAATGTCGCGTGATTTTAGCAGTTCATATTGCGTGTTTAAAAAGTCATCCGTTTGTTCCACGCTATACAGTTGCTCAATAGAAACCACCTGCGACTTTTTAGAATCAATCTGTAGCTTAACTGTTGCCTTATAAACAGGGTCCAACGTTGACACAAACAACGCGGTTAATGCGGTAACTAAAAGAGTAAATAATATAATCCGCCAACGGTAACCCCATAATGGCTTAAGAATAGACATAACATCGATAGTGGAATCAGATTGCACAATATGCGCTAAAGGATTAGGGTTATTTGCAGATACTGGATTTTGCATAGTTAAATTTTCACTAAATTCATTTTAATTACAGAGCAATAAGGTAAATCACGGTATTTTCAAACAGAAAATACCGCTAAGCGCGTCGAGAAGCTTGAAATACATTTGAAACACAGAGCAAGCTTAGAATTTGCTCTTGGCGGTTCCCCACTGAAGCCAATGGAGAATTTGCTATGTGTTTCTTAAAAGAAACCTTCGCCGACGGAAATAGAATCCCCAGGACTGACCATAGCATCCATTGTCGCTCGTTGATTGCGCGAGGCATCTTCGCCGTCTTTAATAATCGAAATCTTGCTTTCAGATGCTCTTTCTGTGAGACCACCTGCCAAGGAAATCGCCTGTCTGACAGTCATCCCTAAACGATACGAAATGCTGCCTGGACTGTTTACCGCGCCACTGAGAAATACTTTTTTGTATTCAGGGATACTGATGGTATCGCCTGGCGCAACAACTGAATCCAGTGTCCCTAACTTGACCACTTCACCCTGTGCTGTCGCACTAATAATCGATATTTCATCCAGTGATGCTGATTCCGTGACACCGCCAGCCAAAGTCGCGAGCCGACGAACCGTCATCCCTGGTGTATATGTAAAAGCGCCTGCCGCACCAACAGCACCACTTATATAGACAAGACGATAAGTTTTTACGTTCACTGACACTTTTGGATCAATTAAAAAGTCACCTTTTAGCCTTTTGGTTAACAGGCTTTCTAGTTCAATCGCCGTCAGATTGTTGGCATTCACGACACCTAAAAACGGGTAAGAGATTTGACCATTCTCGTCCAAACGCTTCTCTTGAAAACTTAACTCTGGTTCACCATAAACACTAATGGTGACGACATCCCCAGACGCCAAACGATAGTCCGACTTTAAACTGGCGGATGGTGTTACGTTTTCTGACTGAACCACTCTTTGGATACTATTTTGTGCAACTTCTTGCACTGGAGCCTCTGACAGAATTGGCTGACTGGCAATGCCCGATGGTTGTGAAATAACATTTTCCGTAGAAACAAGAGTACTTTCATTTTGCGCAGCCGGAGCAACCCCAACTGCCACAACATCATCAAAAAAATCAACCGCATGAGAAGAAGATAAGACCGTAAGCCCTAATAAGAAAATCATACTTTTAAACACGCTTAACCACCTTGATTAATCAGATAAAAAAAAAGTTACCGGACATTATAATCTGGTAACTTTCTAATAAGACCGTTTTAATCACACGTTAAAGGGCAATTGTTGCACCGATGTAATACTGATTACGGTCATAATTACTAATCTGTTCAGTAGAATTTTTAGAGCCGTAAGTATAGCGCGCAGTAAAATCTAACCATCTTCTGAATGCATAATCTAAACCAACGCTAAAGCTATCAGACTCATCTTTACGACCATTAGAATAATCTTGATTTAAATAGCTGAAAGAAACATTAGAGTTAATACGATTACCCCAATCATGCGCCCAAGTAATCATATTTGTTTGGGTGTCCGCACTGGCCGCACCATAATTACCTTCATCAATTTTCTGTGAACTTGTCAGCGTAAAGGTGGAATAGGTTTTCGGCGCCCAAATCACACTGACGTCCCAGTTAAAAATGGAAGAGTCTTCAGCCGCTAAATCATCAAAAACTTTCTTCTGATAACCCGCTTTAATTTGACCCGAAGTCTTGGCCGTTGCATCCCATCTAACCCCCGCTAAGGCGGCATAATTTTGACCGTTCTTTTCTTGTGCTGATACATACTCAAACAATGAAGTATTTAGCTCAGCAATAAAACGTGTTTTCGCCGTCGCCTGCAACGAGAATAAAATACTGGCGGAATTAACGTCTCTTTCAAGATCAGCATTCACCACATCGTCAGCACGTTTGCGAAGATGACCTACACCAACTTCAATATTTCCTGTCGCTGATGGCGCACCGTAGACATACAAGCCGTTAAAGCCTAAATCACTGAACTTATCAACTTGACCAGCAACACGGGCATCGGCAATGTTTTCAGTTTTAGCGTAATTGGCACTTAAACTTAAATTATTTCGAACATCAAAGACTAAATTTGAAGATAAATTCAAATTATGATCGGTCAAATCATCAACACTGCCGACAGAATAGATTCGGTGATTTAAAGAATAATTTGCGTTAAATTTATTCGCACCCTTTTCAGCGGACAACGCAAAATTTGGCGTGACTGAAACAACGCTTGAACTGGTCGCCGCACTGGTTGCACGAATATTGTCATCCTGCGTTACGCCGACACTCAAAGTAGGAGTCAGATAAACACCTGCTTCTCCAAATGATTGAGGGTCCAATGCAAATGCACTTTGTGAAACAAGGATAACTGGAATTAGTAAAGGTTTTTTTATAGCCATGTCACTTAAACTTATTTAATTAGATTTTATTTTGAATGATCAATTCGGACTAACTGTACCGCCACCAGCACCGCCAGTACTTGGTGCTGTCGCAACAACAGTCGATCCTGGTGTATTCGTTCCGTCGACTGGCAAATTCTCATTATTCTGCCCTGGATTTAGGTCTTGAGCGACTTCTGCAACTTCATTTGCATTTTCATTCGGACCAGCCGCCGTTGCCTGGCCTTCTACAGAAGCAACCGCAACAACAGCACTCAACTCAGGATTTGACGATGATATCGCTGAAGCAACATTGTCGACCACTAACGGTTTAACTTCTGCGATAACTTGAACAATTTTCTGAACAGCTAATTCAATTGCCGCTTGCTTTGTATCCGCATTACCTTCTGCTTGAGCTAAGATATTTGATTTAACCTCACTCACAATCTGAGAAATGATGGCAGACAATTCAGTATCTGAAGCATTAAGAACTTTTAGCTTTTGCTCTTCAGTCAACTCAACACCTGAATTAACAAGTGCATCCAGCGTTTCTTGGTCTGCGAATGCAGCAGATGATGCCAAAACGATAGACAACATCATTGTTGGTAAAAATTTTTTCATGGCGGGAAACCTCGCAATCCGATGTTTATTAAATAAATTGAACTAAACCATTTGATGAAGTAGAGATCAGTTAGAACATCAAGACGCTGACATTCATAACCAAACTAAAACATCAAAACTTTAATTTGTAATTTCATTAATTAATTTTATAGTAAAAATTCTAAGCGCTATATTAATAAGACAATGTCTTTTAGTCCACCATTTTCTAGGATTTTTCTAATTATTTTATGGTCTTATACGCACTTATCAGAAAAATCAAAATGACCGTGCTCTCAAAGAACAACTCGAAGCAATAAATTCTGAATTTAAAGATTTATCAGATATTTCTAGTTTAGCTGAGGTTTCAGCACTTTATGGTTTGTCGAATATAAGTGAATCTGTATTAGCTTCGGCATATTTAACAGAGCCAACCTTATCCGAACAGCTTGCGGCTCAACTTGAATCAATTAGTACTTTTAATCCCCATGAAGAATTGATTAAACAGGTGGATAGCCTACATTCACCTACGACATCTGCACTTGACGCTGTGCAAGAGCAATGCCATGCGCACTTGAATGCACCGGCACTTGAGAGTATCCAAGATTTCCAATCACAACATGAAGAGTTGCTTGCAAAAGCTGCATCCTTAACCTCCATGTTTGATGACATAAATTTTTCTTCTACCAACACTTGGCAAAATTTGTATGCGCCAGCTATATCGGAAATTGAAGCAGCACAAGTCCAATACAGTGAATACATTAATTCGTCAGCAATATCAGCCACTCAGGCTATCCAATCCCATCATGAAGAATGGTTTTCAAAGACAGCGTCCGTCACTTCCATGCTTGAAAGCATAAATACTTCGGCAGCCAAAGTATGGGAAAACATTGATCAATCAATGAGTGCCCCTCTCAAAGCTTTAGGCTTTGATTCAGTCCAAGATCACCTCTCGTTCATTAATGGCCAGGAAAGCACGATTGAAAAATTATCAGATCAGTTCAACCTTGCAGCTTTTGGATTAAATACCGAAAACTATCTTGAGCAACTCCTCGGCAATCAAAACGCATCCATACTTGCCTCATTAGAATTCTCAAATTCTACGTATGCAGAAACAATTTCCAGAGCAAACTCTCTTACAGAGATGTTTTCACCAGTAGAAAACCTAGTAGAAAAATATGCGGTTATGAGCGAAACGCTCGCCCAAGTTGATCTCTCAAATTGGGCGAAATTAGATTTGGATGCCTTAACTGGAAAAACTTGGCAAGAGTGGGAGGCCTCACCGCCGCTAGAGCTTGTAGAAAATGAGCAGAAACATTTTAAAGAGTGGTTTAACGGTTTACCCGACCCAGTCAAAATAATCTCTTATTTCATTATGCTACGGATGTTGGAGTATGCAATGGGCGTTCTAGTCAATGTGACAACCCCTTATTGGCAGGAAAAGTGGCAAGGCATCGAACCAGAAACTCCCAAAAAACAAATTATTGCTACTGCAAGTGAGAACCTGATCCCTGTAATTTTAGTAAACCATCGTTTTGTTGATGTTAAAACCGTTCTATATGTTCGAGCTGATGCAGGTCAAAAATTTGAAGTCATTGACACGCTAAAAAGAGGGAAAATCGTCAAATTGCTCGCAAAGGAAAAGGCGTGGTCTTTCATTGAGTATTACGATTCCGATTCAGAGAAAATGATTCAAGGTTGGGTGTTCTCACGTTACCTGCATAAATTGGAAAGATAGTTTAAAATAAAAAACTTCCCTTTTAGGGAACTTTTTTGTCAAAATACACCGGATCCAGAAAAGACGGTTCATGCAAGTATTAGGTAAAGATAAATTGGATAAATTCAGCAAAAAACATGCTGATGTCAGAAGTGCCATTAATGCATGGCATGATGAAGTATCCAATAAAAACTGCCGCTGGAAAGACTCTCATGACATTAAAGCGCGTTATCCGAGTGCAGATTTTTTAGCGGATAATCGTGTGATTTTTAATATCAAAGGCAATCACTACCGCCTTGTTGTCAAAGTTCGTTACCAAAATGGCATCGTCGTTATTGAATGGGTAGGAACCCATGCGGAATACGACAAAAAAACTTTCTGAGGAATCAACATGAATAACGTTAAAGTAATTAAAAATGAGCAGGAACACGCTCAAGCGTTGGAGCGTTTAATGGCTTTAATGGATCAAGATCCTGCTGAAGGTACCTCAGCCGCGGATGAGTTAGAGCTATTGGCCTTGGTCATTGAAAAGTACGAAGAAGCGCAGTTTCCTATGGAACCGCCAACGCCAATTGAAGCCATTAAATTTCGTATGGATCAAATGGGGCTTAGAAATAAAGATTTAACCCCCTACATCGGATCTGCGTCTAAAGTTTCTGAGGTATTAAATGGCAAAAGATCTCTTAGTCTTCCAATGATTCGCAAATTGCATGAAGGCCTAGGGATTTCACTCGAAACATTGATTCAAGATCCAAGTCTTAAAAAAATTGAGCAATCTGATATCGAATGGCTCTGTTTCCCGCTTACCGAAATGCGTAAGCGCGGTTACTTTGGCGACTTTTCAGGCACCATACATGAATTGAAAGAATATGCTGCGGAGAAAGTTTCTGAGTTTTTATCTAACGTGGCAGGAGGTTTTAACCTAAAGCCTGCGCTCATGAGAACAACGGCTCATGATGCTTCAAATGATAAAGAAGTTGATGCTTATGCGCTCTGGGCTTGGCAGGTTCGAGTTTTACACTTAGCCAAAGAAGAAACCTTACCTACCAACTATCAGCCAGGTACAGTGAATATTGAATGGATGAAGCAAGTTGCTCAATTGTCTTGGTCAAATAAAGGTCCTCTACTTGCCAAAGAGTTTTTGAATAAATATGGAGTTCATTTGGTGTTTGAAGAGCACTTACCAAAAACCTATTTGGATGGTGCTGTCTGCATTAGTGAAACAGGCAACCCTGTGGTTGCTCTTACATTGCGTCATGATCGTCTTGATAATTTTTGGTTTACTTTAATGCACGAGCTGGCACACATTGCGCTGCACTTAGAGAATTGTGACGGGTGGTTCATTGACGACATGGAAGCAAAATGTCGCCCTGAAATTGAAAATGAAGCCGACGAGCTTGCGCAATCGGCACTCTTGCCAAAACTTTCAACACAAGGCATTTTTAGTGCTCAAGATGTAAATAATCTCGCTAAAGAATTGAGAATTGCGCCAGACATTATTGCGGGACGCATTCGCTATGAGAGAAATAACTATCAGTTGTTTGGCCAGCAATTCAAAACAAGTGTGAAGTGCGCTCTTGGCTTTTAGCTAATTTACTTGGCCTATTTTGCGCAACAGCCTGTTGCACAGTCCATCAAAGACATCCTTCTTTGAAATAGTCCAACAAGTTGTTGGACTAACGGAAAGTTATTTATTTTGCTCAAATCTTTTTTGTCTTGCTTTTCTCTGGTAAGCCACTAAATCCTTCACGTTCTAGGGATTTATTGAGTGTTAAACGACTAACTCCAAAATGCTCTGCGACTTCGGTTTTAGTAATCATAGGATCTTTGAGCATCGCAGCCGCTTTTTTAACGTCTTGTCCCGTCATAGCGGGTTTTCGTCCGCCTTTGCGTCCACGGGCTCTGGCGGCTTTTAGTCCTTCCAGGGTGCGTTCCCGTATCAAACTGTGCTCAAACTCCGCAAGTGCTCCGAAAATATGAAAAATAAGCTTGCCAGAAGGAGAGGTCGTGTCGATGGATTCCGTAATGGATTTAAAGCCCACGCCTTTAGACTCCAACTCGGAAATGATCTCCACCAGATCTTTCAGTGAGCGTGCAAGCCGGTCTAACTTCCAAACCACCAAGACATCACCTGCTCTTAGAGTTTTAAGGCAAATGTTTAATTCTGGCCGCTCTTTTTTCTTGCCAGTGATTTTTTCTTGAAAAGTTTGTTCGCAACCGGCTGCTGCGATTAAAGCATCCAATTGCAATTCTAGGTTTTGATCTTGAGTACTCACACGAGCGTAGCCGATAATCATTATTAAACGTACCTTTTGTTTACATAGAAAAGTTACTGTAATTTATTATCGTCTATTTGCGATTTCTTACAAGAAATCAACGGCTTCTTGACTGCGATAAGAAAACGACCGTTTTGTAATCGGCTTTACCGATCGATGGTATCAATAGAGCTTGTAAGAAAATAACTGGTGTTTCGCCCTTTGTTTTCAGGGTTTTTAATTAAAACCCCTCGTTTTTTAAGCTGGTTGATATCCCTTAACGCGGTGTCCGGTGAGCATTTACAGAGCTTGGCATATTTGGAGGTATTGATATTGCCTTTAAAATCCGCAGACAACATCAGATTAATGATGGTTTTTTGTCGTTCATTTACGCTTTGATGGCTGTTGATTTTTTGCCAAAGCTGGCTCTTGAACAATATTTGATTCAGGTCATGATTTGCGGATTTAAGTGCCAATTGAACGGCGTTCAAATACCAAGTCAGCCAAGGGGTGATGTCTAAATCGGCACGCTGCTGCATTTGCAGTCTTTTGTAATAATTCTTTTTGTCTTTTTGGATTTGCGAAGACAGGTTATAGAAACGCTGCTTAACCCCGTCGGATTCACTTAAGAAGGCATCAGAAATCGCACGCGCAATTCTGCCATTACCATCTTCAAACGGATGAATCGTTAAAAACCAAAGGTGTGCTATCCCGGATTTAATGATCGGGTCTAATGATTCATGCTCTGCCCAGTCAAAAAATTGCTGCATCATCTCATCAACTTGACTAGCAGGGGCTTCAAAATGCACTCGCAAGCGATCACCCATGCCACTGACAACCTGCATAGGATCACCATATTCTTCTCGCCATTGAGCAACAGTGATGGCGTGTATGCCGCTAAATCCATCTGGGAATAAGGCATTGTGCCACCCGAACAAACGCTGTTTGGTCAGAGGCTTATCGGACTGATCAGTGGCATCCAATAGCATTTCAACCATGCCTTCGGTTTTGCGGTCGGCTTTTTGATAATCTTTTTGGAATCCAAGATGTCTGGCGATTGAAGATCTGACATCGGATAAAGAGAGGTGTTCGTTTTCAATTAAGGCGGAATTTATGACGTTTTGGGTCTGAGCCTCAATAATAGCTGAGCCTTTTTCTTCAAATCCAACATCTTGAATTCGTCCAAGTAAAAGCCCTTGCTGATAACGAATGTCAGCAATAATTTTGAGAATATCCGCTTCATTCCAAGTAAAGTTTGGAAAATCGGGTGCTTGCCATAACCACATAATGCACGACCTTTTGAGTATTATGCGGTGATTATAACCTTATTCCCTGCAAAATTTGCGGTGAATAAAGCATTAAACACCGCAAACGACTTTGATTCCTAAAATTTCAGGTTATTGATGACAATCCAAAACGCGGATTGCATTAACCCAAAAGAGCAGCCTAAAACCTTACCGATCGGTAAAAACAATGTGATGCATTTGGCTCAGGATTGTTGCAGGCGATCTAAGTATGTCGGAAAGTTTTTCACCTGTATAACAGATTTCTCATCAATTGAGGCGGCCCTAGCAAACTCAAAAAAGCGCGTCCATTCGATTTTAAGATTGGCGTTAAGCAATGTAATCTCGGTCTCGAAAGTGCGAATGAGTTTTTGGTCGATTGCATCCAGACTATCCAGATAGTGTTTTAATGCCTCATGTTCAAAAGTCAGTTCTGATCTTTCGTTACCTTGCTTCAAGATGACTTTGATTTCGGAGTGACTGGTAAACGATCGACGAAACAGACTGAGTTGTGATCTACCAAGGTTTTTAAAATCTTCCGTTAGATCACGAATTCGACTCTCAAGTTTCTCAAGTCTGCTGAGCTGCCTGCCAAATTCTATGATTGACGCTGGCTCCTTAATATTATTAAAGGATATTGAATATATATTATATAGGGAGCCATCTTCCGACTCCAAAATCTCATTTTTGATTCTCTTTGGCGTCTGCAACAATTTCCATTCTTTTTTATTAAACACTTAAAGCTTTGATTTTAAATAAATTTTTCTGCTGCACAGGACACATTAAGACCTGTTGCATAGGCGGTTTTACAGAAAATTTGAAAAAAATAGCAACACTTGAAAAGCTGGCCTCTGCAACAAGAAAAACAGTCCTCTGTAACAACTATTATGTGGTATGTAACAACTCTTTTGAGTGCTAGTAACCGTTCTTGACTGAAGTTTTATCCGCAAAGGGGCTATTAAATAGCCCCCTTGTTTGACAATAACTCTTGTCTTAAATTTAGAATCCAAATAAAAAACGGCATCTTTCGATGCCGCCTAGTATGGAGTAATAAATTGCCCTCTACTGCATTTATTACCAAATTCATTCTATTCGACCTTGTCATACTTGCAAGCGGTACCGTGACAATTAAGTTTATAGGCGACATGAAATTCATGAACCCCATAACTGTGCTGCAAAAAAAAACCGCAAACATCAAAATGACATTTGCGGCCTAAGCTTACTTACTACTACCTTCGGAGGAAATCCATTGAAGATATTATTATCTTCACACATAAAGCTGAACTTACAAGCCATCACTGATAGGCAAATTCAATACTTCAATATTAATTTTTCTGACTTTGGTTTTGGGTACTCGGTAAATCGCAGCAAGCCGTCCAAATTGAATCGTATTAACCAGAACCGTTGACTTGCTGACTTTTTCAAGTCTGCCTTTCAATTTGCCACGATTACTCTCGTATTCAACCCAATCACCAACCTCTAGAACTTCTGACATTTTCAATTCCGGATGTTTTTAAATCACAGTAGATTATGAATGATGATTTGGTTTGAAGTGAAATTGAAAAGGGGCTACTCAGTAGCCCTTTGAAAAACAAAATGTCGAGGGCTATTTGCTCAATAAGTTTAAGACCCGTTAATCGCTTTAATCATTTCTTGTTGGAATTGTGGGGTTCATATCTTTTGAGTAGATTTTGTATGTAATCGTTACCCTGGTCGTTGTTTTAGAAACACGTTTAAGCTCAAGCTGGTAATCAGCAAGCCAATCTAGTTGCATTAAAGGCCCTCCATAGCGAGAAGCTATCGAGTAATAGGTACTGGGAATGGCATCAATCTTTGCTCTTGAGATGTTGTAAGCAGAGTGCGAAATGTCATCATCGGTATCCAAAAACTTGAGGTGTTTTTTCGAGTTGATATAAGCCATATCAACATTTTGCTTCACGAGTTCTGAGTGCTTAATTTCGTCTGACCACTTAGCTCCCTGAAGCGTTAGATTTGAACACCATCTTTTATCTGCTCGATGGTAAACATTGTCATACTTTGACTTTGGAATTCCGCAACCAGCATCTGCGGTTTCAGATGGTTGATTGGTCGTCGTTAGCAGGCCCTCTTCATAATTAACAGGCTTGCCAGTAAGAGGATTGTTAAAGCAGGTAATGCACTTCCCATTTATATAAGTATGGCTATCTTGATTTGTCGTAACGCAGCCGGACAGACTGGCAGATATGGCAATTATCCCTATTCGAATTAGATCTTGGCTCATGACCCATTAACCTCATTTTTTTGGTTGACTCAAAAATAAAATACGAGGTTCAAAATATCATGTAACGCAATACTTAAAAGGCCTTGCTAAACAGCGAAATACACCCAGAAGCAACTCTCTTGTAAGTTTTTAATTCTGTGTGTTAATACGCCGTAAGGCCTGCCCATTTTGAAAAAACTAGGGAGTTTAAAATGTCTTTAGAGCCATTAATTAAAAACTTTTACAATGTTGAAGAAGTGACCCGCCGCTGGCAAAAAATCCATCAAGATTATGGCAAAGATTTTTTGCAGGAGAAAATTGCCCGTGAAGAAATACCTGCTTTCATAAGCCTTCAAAACTGCTTGCTTTTTCCGGTTTCTGGGGTGAATAAGTTGTATAAGTACTTAGAACTGCATATCACCCCGACCTTGCGAGGCAAGGTTTATGTGGACGGTATCCATGAAAGCAATGAAGAACTGATTGCTCGCCGCCTGGCATCTCAAAAAACCTTTTATGCTTCTGCATGGGTCTTTGCGGATGCTCAACTTGAAAACACAAAGTTCAATAAAACCAGTCCTGGCAAATATACAAAAACTTTCGGCAATCAGGATTTATGTAAGCGACAATTTACCCACGCCCTAGTTTTCTAGGATGCGGTGTGATTCCACGGCAGAAGTGCTTCGAACTGCTCGAGGGTGTCGCAGTTGGGCAGGTCTCGGAAGAGATCGGTGAGATAAGCTTGGGGTTCGAGTCCGTTGGCTTTGGCGGTTTCAATCAAGCTGTACAGCATCGCACTGGCTTTGGCGCCTTTAACCGATTGGCTAAAGAGCCAGTTCTTGCGCCCGATCGCGAAGGGACGAATGGCATTCTCGACTGGATTATTGTCGATATTCAATCGCCCATTCGTGGTGAAGATTTGAAGCTTTTCCCAGTTTTTTGCCAGATAGCTCAAGGCCTCACCGAGTTTGCTTTTGGGCACGGTGCTGTTGAGGCTTTTATCCAACCACGTTTTGAGCTGTTCTAAAACCCGCAGGCTTTCGGTTTGCCGGATCTCAAGTCGTTTATTTGGTGGTTGGTCTTTGATGTGTTGTTCAATTTGATAGAGCTTTTGAATGAGATTGAGTGCCATGTCCGCCTTGCCGGTTTTATTCTTAGGCAGTACTTTTTTGGCATCCATAAACTTACGTCTGGCATGGGCCCAACAACCTAGATGGGTAATCTGTTCGGTTACACCGATTTTGTGATAACCCGCATAGTCATCGGTTTGTAGGAAGCCTTTAAACTCAGGTAATAAATTCATCGCGGTTTGTGTGGTGCGATCCGGTGCATAGTCGAATAACACCACTGGGTGTTTTTGATCGCCCGTCTTGCGTACCCACATGTAACTGTGGCTCTCTGCGGTTTTCCCCACCTCATTCAACACTTGCACACGCGTTTCATCCATATGCACATAGCCACTGTCGAGCAGAGAATCTTGCAGTAGGTTGTACAGTGGCTGGCAGAGTTGGGCCCCCTTAATCATCCAGTTGGCCATCGTTTGGCGTGACAGTTCGACCTCTAAACGTTCAAAGGCTTTTTCTTGACGATACAGCGGTACGCCATCTTGGTATTTCGCGGTGGCAATGTAGGCCATTAATCCCGGACCGGCGATGCTTTTGGGAATCGGCTGTTTGGGCATGGACGCTAACTTAAGCGAACCCTCACAACATGGGCAGGCGTATTTTTTACGCACTAACTGACGAACAATGATTTTGGCAGGAATAATTTCTAATTGCTCAGAGACTTCTTCACCGATTTCTTTGAACTCTGAGCCACAGTCACATTTCTCACCGGCCGGTAAGCAATGTTCAACACGTTGACGGGGAAGATTCTTTGGTAAGGGTTTACGACCCGCGTTGGATTTTGCTTTGGGTGAGGCACTCGAGGATTCATCACTACTCGACGCTCTCAAAGACGAATTGTCCTCGACTTCGGGTTCATTAAACAGTTCCGCTTGATCGGGGTGTTTTTCACTGCTTTTATAGAATTGACGAACCTTAAAGAACATGACCAATTCAGACAGACGACTGACTTCTTTGGCAAGCGTATCTATGTGCTGGTCTTTTTGAGCAAGTTGACTTGCTTGATGAAGGATATCTGATTGAGACTGCACGACCAACGCCTTTAAGGCCTCGATATCATCGGGTAAATCGTGAGCAGTCAGAGGTGTTTTCATGGGCGGGTAAGATACCCGAATTAGCCCACGTTGTCATAGAAAAGTGATTGATGCGGCTGTTGAAAAATATCCAAGCCATCGAGTAACTGATTAAGCTGTTTGCCTGTGACCGACACCGCTTCTTGATCGACGACTGGTGCTAACCATTTGAACTTGTGTTTCTCTAATCGCTTGTACCAGAGCACAAAACCATTGCGTTCCCAGTAGAGGAGTTTGACCTTATCGCGAGAACGGTTGCAAAACACAAACAGTGCGCCACTCATGGGAGAATGTCCCAGCTCAGCTTCCACAATGGCCGCCAGTCCATTAATGGATTTACGCATATCCACGGAATCACGATAGACAAAGACGTGTGCATCAAAGCTTGGTCTAAGCATGACGATTCAACTCGGTAATCAATTGCGCTAATTGCACCACGGAACACTCAAATGCCAATCCTTTTGCCTTGACTGCAATGCTGGTTGAGCACGGTTCAGGCTGATCGTGAATCACCATCGGCAAAAAGGCAGAAGATTCTTTGATGGGTGCTTGGCTTAAGTTTCGAAGCCTACGTCGCCAAGTATAAAAGGTTGAAATCGCCAAGCCTTGCTGCTGGCAAAATGCCCGTTGTGAAAGGCCACTGGCTTGCCAATCGGCAATCCGCTGCACCCAAAGTTCGTGTTTGCTCATCAAAATTCACCTGTGATTGAAAACACATAGAAGAATAACGAACTTTATCCAAGAATTTTAGATGTGGGTAAATTGGCGCTTACGGATTTATCTGAATTTTTTTAAATGAAAAGCATTTGTTATCGTCAGAGCACAGTATCAATGATCACTATGTTGAAAGTAACTGCCGGACAGATATTGAAACTGTTGAATCCGATGATCATGAACCGATCATTCGTGTTGAATGCCCAATTGCGGTCACGCCATTTGCTCAATCTGATAATCCATTTGGGATTTCATTCACGCCACCGGAAGAGATTGAAGTATTAAGCAAAATTAACCTGTCAAATCTTGGAGGAGAGTTAATAAATAAGATGTCACAAGCCTCTGTGGTGCTGTGGCGTGGTAAGTTTTATTACGTCGTGAACAAAAATACAAACTCCTACAAAGATCAAGAGTATCAGTGCTTGTCTTTATCTTCTGATGTTCTGAAATCTTATCAAGAAGCAGGTGGTGCGGTAATCCTTAAAGAAGATATTGAAGCCTTTGAACAAAATTTGTTTTTCGCTAACTCATCACAAAAAGATGATGTAAAACATCGTAAAGATGGAACTTTTTTGAAGTTATCTCAACGCCATGAGAAGATTCTTGAAGATTTTTCAGAGTCAGAAGAGTTTAAGGAATACGGGCAAAAAATTCAGCAGCAAAAAGTAAAAGAATGGTTAGTAAAAAATTGTAGGATTGAGAGTGATCGAAGAGTGCTTAAAGAATTAATAAATCAGAAATACAAAATTGGATCTGGAAATATAGACAAACCTATGTTGACTCTCCGAATAAATTAAAAGCAACGGGAAAAATTAACCTTGGTAAGTCATTGATTTTACCAGGAAAATTGGTACGACCGAGTGGATTCGAACCACCGACCCCCACCATGTCAAGGTGGTGCTCTAACCAACTGAGCTACGGTCGTACTGTATATTTTGATACGCAAAGTTTGCGTAGGATTGGTACCAGTGGGCGGACTCGAACCGCCACGGTGTCACCACCAACGGATTTTGAATCCGTCATGTCTACCAATTTCATCACACTGGCACTGAATTGTGGCGCGTATATTAATCATTCAACTGGGCACTGTCAAGCGCCTTTCTGGTAATTTCACGTTATTCTTACGATTATCTTGCCGATTCAACGCTGTTCATTTTTTTGCTTTGGGTGTGGGCTTTCTCTAAACAGTTGAAAACAAAGGAGCAATCAGCGAAAATACCGCCCTTTTTGTGAGAAGCGCAGAATAAACTCACATTGGTTTGAGCAAGGGGCTTACAGGGTGTAAATTCTAGCTCGATTTTAAACGGCATCGTCCAACAACATTGCTGTCTTGCCTAAGCGGAATATTGCTTTTCCTAAACGCACTTGGAATTGATTCTGCGCGCCCCAGTCCATGCAGCCGTTTTGACTGTGACTTTTTCATATATTTTAGAGAGCCTACCGTGAAACGCCAAGATTTCTATTTTGATTTACCGGATAACTTAATCGCTCAGCAACCCGCAGCAGAGCGACGCGGCAGTCGCCTATTGGTGATGCAGCCGGACGGCTCACTGTTAGACCAGCAGTTTCCTAATATTTTGGACTTTATTCAGCCAAATGATTTATTGGTATTCAACAATACCCGTGTCATTCCAGCGCGCTTGTTTGGTCAAAAAGAGAGCGGCGGCAAGATTGAACTGTTGATTGAACGAGTGCTGGATGAGAAAACCCTGCTTACCCACATTCGCTCTAGCCGTTCGCCAAAAGCCGGTGCAAAACTGACTATTGAGAACGCTTTTGATGTTGAAGTAATTGGTCGTGAAGATGCTCTATTTAAAGTACAAGTCATTGATAACAATCTGAGTGCACTGGAACTGATTGAAGAACATGGGCATATGCCATTGCCGCCATATATCGAACGCCATCAAGATGAAGATGGCGATAGCGCCGAAGACAAAGAACGCTATCAAACCGTATACGGCGAAAAACCGGGCGCCGTGGCAGCACCGACGGCAGGTCTGCACTTTGATGAAGACTTGATGCAAGCAATTAAAGATAAAGGTGCGCAAATTGGTTTTGTCACTTTGCATGTTGGCGCCGGTACTTTTAAACCGGTTCAAGTTGATAATATTGCCGAACATGTGATGCATTCAGAATATCTGGAAGTAGACGAAACCGTAGTCGAGCAAATCAAACAAACCAAAGCCAATGGTGGTCGCGTGATTGCCATTGGCACAACCTCGGTTCGCTCACTAGAAAGCGCGGCTAAATACTCAGATGGCGAGTTACAAGCCTACCGCGGTGAAACCGACATTTTCATCACACCAGGTTATCAATTCCAAGTGGTGGATGTTTTGCAAACCAACTTCCACCTGCCGGAATCAACATTGATTATGCTGGTCTCGGCACTGGCGGGTTATGAGCGCACCATGAGTGCGTACCAACACGCCGTAGAGAATAAATACCGATTTTTCAGTTATGGGGATGCGATGTTAGTGCACCCTGCTAATCCAAAATAAGAAGACAGACAGAATATGGAATTTGAATTAGACAACACCGATGGTCGCGCGCGTCGAGGCCGCCTAAAATTTGCTCGTGGCGTGGTCGAAACCCCAGCGTTTATGCCGGTCGGTACTTATGGCTCGGTCAAAGGCATGACACCGGAAGAAATTGCAGCAACCGGTGCGCAAATTATTTTGGGCAACACCTTCCATTTAGCACTGCGTCCGGGCACCGATATTATCGAGCAACATGGCGACTTACATGACTTTACCCATTGGCAAGGCCCCATCCTCACCGACTCGGGTGGTTTTCAGGTGTTCAGCTTAGGCAAGATGCGCAAAATCAAAGAAGAAGGCGTGACGTTTCAAAGCCCAGTTAACGGCTCAAAAATCTTTATGGGACCAGAAGAATCGATGGAGGTTCAGCGCAAACTCGGTTCTGACATCGTGATGATTTTTGATGAATGCACCCCCTATCCGGCGGACCACAAAACCGCACGTATCTCGATGGAACTCTCGCTACGCTGGGCAGAACGCTCGAAAACCGCACATGGCGACAACCCTTCTGCACTGTTCGGCATTGTCCAAGGCGGCATGTATGAAGACTTGCGCATTATTTCTGCCGAAGGTTTGAAAGAAATCGGTTTTGACGGCTATGCAATTGGCGGCTTGTCGGTTGGTGAACCAAAAGAAGAAATGATGGCCGCGCTAGATTATACCGAGCCGCACCTACCGAAAGACAAACCACGCTACCTGATGGGTGTGGGGAAACCAGAAGATTTAGTAGAAGCGGTGCGTCGAGGCATTGATATGTTCGACTGCGTCATGCCAACGCGTAACGCGCGTAACGGCTTTCTATTTTCACGCAAAGGCGTGGTCAAGCTACGCAATGCGGTAAACAAAACCAGCCTAGAACCAATCGACAGCGAATGCCAGTGTTACACCTGCAAAAACTACACGCGCGCTTATCTACACCATTTAGACAAATGCCGTGAAATCCAAGGCGCTCGCTTAAATACCATTCATAACCTGACTTACTATCAAGACCTAATGAAAGGCATGCGTGACGCGATTGCGGCCAATCGCCTGCAAGATTTTGTGGAAGAATTTTATGCGGGCATCGGGCAACCCGTGCCGCCGTTAAACGATTAGGCTAAAAAAAGACTTGAAAAAATCGCGCTCCAGCACGCATTTCGCCGCATAACGTTATTCGGGTTTCAAGGCAGTAAATCACCGGTATTTACAACGCTAAGAGCAGATGCGTAGTTAATCGCGTAAAAGAGCCGATTATTTAAGGATTTTTTCAACTAGCTGTGCCAAAATACAGCCGTTTATTTTATCGATACCGACATTAGGAGAAATCTATGAGCTTTTTTATTAGCGATGCAATGGCTGAGGGATCTGCGGCAGCACAAGGCGGCGGCTGGGAAGGGCTAATTCCGCTAGTGCTATTGTTTGTGGTGTTCTATTTTTTATTAATCCGCCCACAACAGAAAAAAGTTAAAGAACATAAAAACTTGGTTCAGTCTTTGAAGAAAGGCGATGAAATCGTCACCTACGGTGGACTACTTGGCAAAATTCGTGAAATTAACGACAGCTTCTGCGATTTAGAAATCGCCGACAACGTTATCGTTAAAGTTGAACGCCATAACATTGCACGCCTTCTACCAAAAGGCACCATGCGCGGCGAATAACCGCCGAGCAAAAACGAGGGGGCTAAATGCCCCTTTGTTGTTTTAAAAGCGCTTGGCGCTCGACACAATGCGATTTCTACGCTATCAAGCAAATCATCCAATCGATGGTCAAGGTGGCGGACAATTCCGGAAAGCAATCTATGTTTCAAACACAACAAAAAATAATCAGCAACCAGTATCCTGCATGGAAATATCTGCTGCTCATTGTGATTACCGTTCTAGGCATTACGTATGCCATGCCAAACATTTTTGGCGACGATCCAGCGGTACAAATCTCACCGGCAAAATCGGTCGAATTTACCCAACAAACCCAGCAACAAGTGGCCAACATTCTTGAACAATCAAATTTGGCGGTCAAATCCTCGGTTTTTGAAAACGGCAAGTTTTTGATTCGTTTTCAAAATGCCGAAGACCAACTGAAAGCCAAATCACTGCTGAAAGAAGAACTCGGTCGCAGCGCCGTCGTTGCGCTTAACCTTGCGCCGGCAACCCCTAGCTGGTTGAGCGGTTTAGGTGGTCAACCGATGTACCTTGGTTTGGATTTACGCGGCGGGGTTCACTTTTTGATGGACGTCGACATGGAAGCGGCGGTCGAAAAAGCTTACCAGCGAAACGTCGATGAACTTAAAGGCCTATTGCGTGAGCAGAAAGTGCGTTATCTGCCTTTTGAGGCACAAAAGAACCAGATTGAAATCGCCTTCGCTTCGGATGAATATTTCCAAAACGGTTTAAGCGTCATCCAAGCCGAATTTGCGCAACGCTTTATCATCACGCCGGATCAAAGCACCGCTAAGCCGCGCGTTGTCTTGACCTTTTCGGATGCAACCATTGCCGAAACACAGAAGTACGCGCTACAGCAGAACATCACCACCCTTCGCAACCGTATCAACGAACTGGGCGTTGCCGAGCCGGTGATTCAACAGCAAGGTGAGCGTCGCATCGTGGTACAACTGCCTGGCGTGCAAGATACCGCCCGTGCCAAAGAAATCCTTGGCGCCACCGCAACGCTGGAATTTCGTATGGTTGACGAGCAAGGCGATGCGGAGCGTGCGCAAAAAACCGGTTTTGCACCGAACAATGCCGAACTGCAACACTTCCGTGACGGTCGTCCAATTCTATTGCAGCGCCAGCTTATCGTCTCCGGTGAAAACGTTATCAATGCCCAATCCAGTATCGACCCACAACAAGGTTCGCCAATGGTTAGCGTTACGCTAGATGGTGCTGGTGGCCGCAAAATGCTGGCGACGACTAAGAAAAACATTGGCAATCGCATGGCGGTACTGTTTATCGAAAATCGGATTGATACGATTGAAGTCAACGGTGAAAAAATCAAAAAACGGGTGACCAGTAAAGACGTTATTAACGCCGCCGTGATTCGTGGACAGTTTGCTGAACGCTTCCAAATCACCGGCTTAGACTCGCCACAAGAAGCGCAAGATTTGGCGCTACTACTCCGCGCCGGTGCGCTGGCTGCACCGATGGAAATCGTTGAAGAACGTACCGTTGGGCCAAGCATGGGTCAAGACAACATCAACCAGGGCTTTCTGTCCGTTATCATCGGGTTTCTCTTAGTCTTGATTTTAATGGTATGGCGCTACAAGTTCTTCGGCATGATTGCCAATTTTGCCCTGATGTTGAACTTAGTGATTATCATCGCGGTACTTTCGCTACTACAGGCGACCTTAACCCTACCAGGGATTGCCGGTATCGTCTTAACCGTCGGGATGGCGGTTGATGCGAACGTACTGATTTTTGAACGGATTCGTGAAGAGTTGAAGAACGGCTCCATCCAAAATGCCATCTACTCAGGTTATGAAAAAGCATTTGTAACCATCGCTGACGCCAATATCACCACCCTATTGGCGGCTTTGGTTCTGTTCAGTTTTGGTACAGGGCCGATTAAAGGCTTCGCGATTACACTGTCTATCGGGATTTTAACCTCGATGTTTACCGCCATCCTTGGCACACGCGCCATTATCAATTGGTATTACGGCAATAAGCGCGTTGAGAAACTGTCGATTTAGGAAGAGATATGACGACTGCGACTGAAACAAAAATGATTAACTTTATGGGCCAGCGCACTTTGGCGCTGGCGCTCTCGGCGCTAATGATTATCGCCTCCTTGGCCGGACTTTGGGTTAAAGGCTTAAATTTTGGTATCGACTTTACAGGCGGCACCTTAATTGAACTCTCTTATCCGCAACCGGTAGACCTAAACAACTTACGCGAAGATCTGAGCAAAGCGGGTTTTGACGAAGCGGTAGCACAACACTTTGGCGCAGCTGAAGATGTTTTAATCCGCATCGCACCGCGCGATGGCATGAACAGCGCCCAGCTAAGCAACCAAGTGATGGATACCTTACGTGCCGCCAGCACCGATCCAATCGAACTCCGTCGCGTTGAATTTGTTGGCCCACAAGTGGGCGACGAATTGACTGAAGACGGGGCTTTAGCGGTGTTATATGCACTTTTTGGGGTTTTGATTTATGTCGCGCTTCGTTTTGAATGGCGCTTTTCACTTGGCTCGGTGGCCGCGTTAATTCATGACGTTGTAATCACTCTGGGTGTTTTCGCTTGGACGCAGATGCAATTTGACTTAACCGTCGTCGCAGCACTCTTAGCGGTTATCGGCTACTCGCTCAACGACACAATCGTTGTGTTCGACCGCGTACGCGAGAATTTTCGCACCATGCGTGAACCCGACCCGGTTGAAATCACTAATATCGCTGTAAACCAGATGCTTTCGCGTACCATCATGACCTCTTTAACCACGCTTGTGGTTTTGTTAGCGCTATTCTTCCTAGGCGGCGCGGTGATCAGCGGCTTTGCGGCGGCGCTTATCGTTGGCGTTGTGGTCGGTACCTACTCATCAACTTATGTGGCCTCCGCAATTGCGCTCGCACTGGGGGTTTCGAAAGAAGATTTGATGAAAGCGCCTAAAGAGGAACGCGACACGGAATCCGACGAAGCTGAACTGCAACGCATTTTCTTAGAGCAAGAAGCCAAACGCGAAGCACAGCTCGCCAAAAACGGCACGAAAGCTGAGCAATAAGGGAATTGCAAAAACGCGATAAAAAAATTCATGGCTAAGGCATAGAGTAAAATTTGGTTACTCCCCTAAAACCTGATACATTAAAGGCAGCTACATTCACGCTGCCTTTTTTATATGTGCCAACAAGAGCACTCAGAACAGCTTACTAAAAAGAAACATTACTCTATGCAAGCAGCCAGTCTCGAAAAACTCGACAATGCGCGAACCCTAGCAGAACAATTCGCCTCTGCTCGGCATTCACAAACACCTCATCAAAACAAGAAGGCCGAGGTGCCTGCCGAGCTAACCCAGCCAAGTCAACCGCTTGCTAGGCAAGATACCTTGGCTAAAACGACTGAAACGACTCAATCACCAGTGACAAACGAACCACAAATCGCCAGCAAAAACAAAAAAATCAAACTGGGTGCACACTATCAGCCGAATGTTCGCCCGCATCAACCGAGCATTACCGCATTTGAAGTTGCTCACTGGCGCAACCGATTATGGTTAAATCCTTTTTTAGCCCTCAGCGCCTTAGTTTGGTTGCCATTTATCGCCGGTGTTTTTACTGAAAACTTATGGATTAACTTACTGGTATTAAGCACCCTCAGCTTTATCGAGTACCGCCTTACCCTGCGCACTTGCAAAGCGTTACATACCGTCAAAACACCGCTATGGCAGCGCTCATGGCTGATGTATAACCTACGCAGAGTGATGGTTATCAGCATGATGTTGATGCTATTTGTCTTGGCCATCCCCTATGAGTCGATGTTCATCATCGGGTATTTGGCCATCTTGGCGCTGTATACCCTTAGCCAAGTGGTTGTTTTTAAACAACGCCACCAACAGCGCCAGCAACAATTTGTGCGGCTCGCTTAATGATTTATTTTAAAAAAGAGACATCAAACAGCAGACTTTTCTTTGTGTCCACCTATATAGGGAGATTGCAATGAACACGCATTCATCACCTTCGCTACCTGATGCGCTGGCCATATATAACGAGCTGTACAGTGTTATTAAACAGACACAAGGCGCCGTGGAACTTCCCTATGCGGACGAATGCCTGCTTGGGGGCTTATATCGCCAAGCGCTTTTTGGTGATTGTATCCGTACTGGCCCAAGTCGCAATGATCTACACGATTATCACAAACACGAAATTTGGTGCTGCCTAAAAGGCATTTCACGAGAGGAGGCCACCACCTTATTTATTCAAGAGTTGAATCGGGTCAAAACCACCATTCAACAAAGCATTGAACAATTAGAGATGAAGACCATTCATCCTATTTTTTACCCTACACCTGTTTTTCAAGCAAAAAGCTTCTAATGCGTTAGCCACTCTATTTAAGTGTAGCCTTACTACTACTCCGAAGTAGTACTTAAAGCGGACCGCCATCAGTCCGCTTATTTTTTTCAGGCAACCCTTTTTGCCAATAAATCCCCTGACTTGTATAATACGGCTTCTTTAAATTTTACTGAATTGTCAGTAACTTAATTCCCAAGCGGTTGAACATTCATGTCGTTACTTCTCGAAACCACCAAACGTCGCACCTTTGCGATTATCTCTCACCCGGATGCCGGTAAAACTACGGTGACCGAAAAGTTGCTGCTTTACGGCGGTGCGATTCAGATGGCGGGCGCGGTTAAAAGCCGTAAAACCGACCGTGGCGCAACCTCTGACTGGATGAAAATGGAGCAAGAGCGTGGCATCTCGGTCGCCTCATCGGTGATGCAGTTCCCTTACAAGGGTGCGATTATGAACTTACTCGACACGCCAGGGCACGAAGACTTTTCGGAAGACACCTATCGTGTTCTGACCGCGGTGGATTCCGCCCTTATGGTCATCGACGTCGCCAAAGGGGTTGAGGACCGCACCATTAAACTAATGGAAGTCTGTCGTCTTCGCACCACACCGATTTTGACCTTTATCAACAAACTTGACCGTGAAGGCAAAGAGCCGATTGAACTGCTAGACGAAGTCGAAGACGTGCTCAAAATTGCTTGTGCGCCAATGACTTGGCCTATCGGTATGGGCAAGCGATTCAAAGGGATTTACCACATCTACAACGACACAGTTCGCATTTTCTCGCACGCAGATAACCAAAAAGCGACTGAAGGGGAATTGATTAGCGGCCTTGACAATCCTCGTCTGGATGAGTTGCTTGGCGGTCAGGCGCAAGAACTCCGCGACGAAATCGAGTTGGTTCGTGGCGCGAGCCACGAGTTTGACCTTGAACTATTCCTTGCCGGTGAACTTACTCCGGTATTCTTTGGTTCGGCAGTTAATAACTTTGGCCTGCAAGAGCTATTAGACGGCTTTGAAAAATACGCCCCAGCCCCAAAAGGACGCGAAACAGACAGTCGCTTTGTCGAAGCGGAAGAAGATAAAGTCACGGGATTCGTGTTTAAAATTCAAGCCAATATGGACCCGAAACACCGTGACCGTGTCGCTTTTATGCGTATTGTCTCTGGTAAGTACGAATCGGGCATGAGCTTAAAGCACGTACGTATCGGCAAAGATGTTCGCATCTCCAAGGCCATCACCTTCCTTGCCAATAAGCGCGACCATGCAGAAGAAGCCTATCCAGGCGACATTATCGGCTTGCACAACCACGGCACGATTAAAATTGGCGACACCTTTACGCAAGGCGAAGAACTCAAGTTCACCGGAATACCTAACTTCGCACCGGAACTTTTCCGCCGCGCGCAGCTAAAAGACCCGATGAAAATGAAAGCACTGCAAAAAGGCTTGCAACAGCTCTCCGAAGAAGGGGCTACTCAGCTTTTCCGTCCAGTAAACAATAATGATTTAATTCTTGGCGCAGTCGGTGTACTGCAGTTTGAAGTGGTCGCACAACGCTTGAAAGACGAATACAACGTCGCTTGTATCTTTGAGCCTGTGAATGTAACCACCGCGCGCTGGGTGATTGGCGACAAAGCGGAAATTGAGAAATTTTCCAAAAAAGTGACCGAAAACGTCGCTTACGATGCCGCCGATCAACTGGTGTATATTGCCCCAACTCGCGTCAATCTCTCGTTAATACAAGAGCGCTGGCCTGAACTGCAATTTGTCGCAACTCGCGAACACTGATTCGACTTAGAAAGTTGCTCTTATTCTGATGCAACTGCCTATTTAAAAAACCAGAAGCCTATCTTCTGGTTTTTTTCTCACTTAATGGAACTTCTGTCGCCCAGTATTGGCTAGCTTTTTGCCTAACACCTCTGGCTCAACCTGTTTCCAAAACTTATAAAAACGCGGCGGTACCGTTGTCAACGGCGAGGTTAAGCTGCTCGGCACATCCAGTAAAACCATTGTTACCGATTTGGATAACTCCTTGGCAATCTCTTGTAAATCAGGTTCAAACGGACGATAAACAAAAACTTCAGCCATCTCGTTCTGCTTGACCAATTGCCGCAATACAGAGACGGTTTCACCTTGATAAACCTGCAAGTTTGGGTAAGGCAAATCAAGCAACGACTCGTACAAAAATACCATCCGCGACAACGACCACCCCTTATTTCTGAAGTAGTCATTATCCCAAACAAATACCACCCTATCCTCCGGCAGCAGTTCATCCACGTTAAACAATGCCAGAGCCTCATCGTGAAGCCAAATCAAGCGACACATTATTGCCAAATCTCTTTAGCGGCTAGCGGAAACAAGAAAGCCCTCAACTCATCATAACTCTGGTCAAAAATAGCATTTGTCGGATCTTCAGCCTCTAAACAGCCGCGGCTAAATTGTTGCAAATTCGCTAAGTTGAAAAAGTACGGCTTGGCACTGAAAGTGGATGCTACCCACTGCCACGAAAGATTATTACTGGCCAAGTCACCATCCAGCAGATGCTGCAAAAACCAACGCGCACCAGCCTGCCAAGACACTTTACGCCAGTGCACAATATAAGCGGCTAAATACAAACGAGCGTGATTGTGCAACCAACCTTGTTCAAGCAACTGTACAATCATTTGATCAATAACTCTTACGCCGGTTTGGCCGGTCATAATATCCTGCGGTAGAACCGTCAAATAATCACTCGCTGCATAGCCCGTTTTATAGGGCTCAACATCCTGCCATGCCGCTTGCGGATTGGCCTCAAGATAGCGATGAAAATAGTCTCGCCAAGTCAATTGTTGCAGCAGCCGTACGCTGTCAGTGGCTGCATAATCGCGCTGCAATCTTTCCTGCAATTCGCGCGGAGCAAGTAAACCGTGCCGGATATAGGGCGATAAATGAGTAACGTGCCCATCGAAATAATTTCGATCCTGTGAATACTGCGCAGGGTCTATTTGGGCTAGCAATGACTGCGCCACGCTCCAACCGCCTAAAGGGGTGTCAATTTGAACTCCGTCAATGCTTTCTGATTTCTCATTCTCAAATGACAATTGATGCACATATTGAATTAAATGCTTCCGCTCAGCAAATTCGTGTAAACCAATTTTAACCAAGACTATCACTCCTCAATCAACAATATGTATACAAAACACATAAAAGAATAAAACCAATGACCCAAAAGAGCAATTGCGTAGGATTAAGTATTCGAAACAAAAGAAAGCAACAGAAAACAAAAAAGCCCGAGCATGGTTAGCACGGGCTTCTTAAATGGCTCCCCCACCTGGGCTCGAACCAGGGACACACGGATTAACAGTCCGTTGCTCTACCAACTGAGCTATAGGGGAATGGTTTTGCCCTAACGGGCAAGTCAAAAATAATTGAATACTCTTAACTTAAAATTTGGCTCCCCCACCTGGGCTCGAACCAGGGACACACGGATTAACAGTCCGTTGCTCTACCAACTGAGCTATAGGGGAGTGATATCTAAAAGCGCTAAGCGTTTTAGATGGTGCGTATTATATTGAGCAGAAATTTCAATGCAAGTATTTTTTTAATTATTCCTAAAACCAACTGATTTTTTAGAACAAATTTTCATTTACCAAGGCGAAAATACGCTAAAAACAAAAACGCCGACCTTTGTGACAAAGATCGGCGTTTTTGCGTAACAGGCGTTTTTTGCTTATTTAAGCAAAGTTACCGCTGCTTGAGCTGCTTCTGCAACTGGGATATTCACTAAAACCGCAACAACCGTTGCAGCAAAAACCAATGCACCCGGGATAATTTTCTTTTCCATTTTTCTGTCCTTACCTTTATGCGCCACTGTTAAAAAACAGCGGTGTATCAAAAAATCGTCGGGAATTATAACGATTTAGCGGTATCGGAGTTATAGAAAATTTACCCGCTCCCATAGTGTTTTTTATGGGTAAATGCGATTTTGAACAACATAGAATAAGCCGCCTTAAGTAAACGCCAATATCATCTCAAATATCTGCTTGGCGAGATAATCAACATCGTTATGTTGCGGCTCTGCGCCCGGCAAAAAGGAGCGCATGGCGCCGAGTTGCACATGAAAAACCAATAAACCCAATACCGAGGTAATTGCAAAGTGACTGTCAATCCGGCGATTAGGCGGCGAGATTTGCAGCAGAATCTGCTGCAATTGCGAACAGGACTGAGTCATGACTTCTTCAGCAAGAAACTGCATCCGCTGCGGATTATTTGATAACAATTCACGCCACAACAGCTGACGAAAAACCGAATCTTGCTGCATTTTGCGAGCACTCAGTACAATCACCTGAAATAATTTGTCTTGCGGCGGCGCATCACCGTTAAAAACCAAGGCAAGTTCGGCATTATGTTGCCGAAATACTTGCTGCAGAACCGCCTGATAAAGACTCTGCTTATCGCTAAAATGGTGGTACAGCGAAGGCGCTTTTATCGCACAGTGTTGCGCGATATCCCGCATTGTAATCAAGTCAAAACCGTCTTTGGCAAACAGTCGCGCAGCCTGTTCTACAATCCGTAACGCCGTCGGCTTTAGCTCGGTCGGCACGGGGTTGTTACTCAAAACTGGTTCCTAAATCGCCGCCCGTTAATTCCTTGTACAGATGCACTGCATTATTCTGATGCGTCTGCTCATACACCGGACGCGCCTTATATTGGGACTGATCGATGCTGCTCATGTCCTCTTCTTTGCCACCAGCATCGATTTTCTTTTGCACCTCTGCACGCAAGAACTCCATATAACCCAACGTATCACGGGCAACGGTTGCCATATCAGTTGGTGCACCATGTCCGGGAATCACAACCACATCGACCGGCATCGCAGCTTGCATCGCCTTAAAGGTGTCGATCCAATGGCCGACATGAGTGTAAGGGAAAAACGCTAAAGAACGTTTGTTATAGCCAACATCACCGGTAAAGAGCAGATTCCGACTTGGAATGTAAGCCAAAGTCGAACCGGGTGTATGTCCTGGGCCAAAATTTAACAACTCCACCGTTTCCCCGCCGCCAACATCAATGACCAACTTGTCTTCAAACTCAATAAACTTGTCACTGACATCGCGCGCATCCTGCGTAATCGCTTGTCCAACACGCGCTGCCCAGCTGGCTTTTATCTGTTCGAAACCATTCGCAAAGTCTTGATTGGCACGCTGATTGGAATAGAGATTTTTAACACCAATATCTGCCCAATAGCTGGCGCCAAGATAAGCATGCCCTTGCGAGTTTTCAACCGCCAACCACTTCACCGACTTATTGGTATGACGCTTAATCATCTGATGAAAACTGTAAGCTACCGCGGGATTGGGCCCAGCGTTAAACACAAATACCCCATCAGCAAACTCCACCCACGACAGGTTATTGTTTAACCCGTAGTTCTCGGGAGTATGCCAAATCAAACTGCCGACTACGGTATAAACGCCATCCATCACCTTGGTTGGTTTCGGCAGAGGTAACTCTTTACCGACATAACCAGCCTTACGCACCGTATTGGTCACATCTTTGATATAAGCGTCTACCGAGGCCGTTAATGAGCCGTTCTCCTTTGCATAGGCTGCAAAACCGGCCAAATATGGGTCAGAATTATCGGCAGCTTGCGCACTGCTCAATGATGCAGAAAAAGCGAATAATAACGACAATGGCAAAACCGCCAAACAACGTGCACGATGCGTAAACGTATACCGAGAAAACATAGTGCTTACCTGAGCTATCGACATAGAAAAAAACTCCCGATTTTTCGTTTAAATTAACTAAGGAGATACAGAACAAGTCCAAATAGGGATTGGCTCTGCAACCCCTAACAATTGTTAGGGAATTTATCTTAACAGTTCCCCTTAATCATCAAACCTGAATTTTTTTATGCTATCTAAAAGATTTTTAGCGGTGTACCGATGAGAGAATAACCCGAAAGAGGCCAGTTGATGAGGACACAAAACTGTATCCAAAATGACTTGAAACGCAAGAACCACCAAGCTAAGACTGGTTCTTGATACAGAATCCACGCATTTGTTAAAACGTAGAACACCGGCAATACAAAGCACAAACTTGGCGCCTGCTGCCTTTCTACCACTCAAATTATGGATAACAAGAAACACCACAAAACCGTGCGCATTCCCCCTCGCTTGAGTCAATCCAGATTTCAATCTGCAGCGGCTTATCAAGCGAGGTTTTCGTGATTATAGCTTGTTAGTTTGAACGCTCAGTCTATGCTCGGATTGGCACGCCTGGGCCTGTCGCACCATCCAAACCGATGGCTTCAAGATGATTAAGTTCAGCGATATCCTGCAAGCCTTCGGCAATCAATTGCAAGCCAATCGAATGACCCAGTGTACAAGCACCGCGCACAAATCCTTCTGACTCTGAATTTTTACGACTGATATCTTGAATCAGTACCGCATCAACTTTAATGTAATCCAAGCCAACTTCTTGCAAGCGCGAAATTTTGCCAAAACCAGAACCCGCTTTATCCAAGCCAACTTTACAGCCGAGTGGCTTAACCAGTTCACAAAACTCAATAAAGTAATTTAAATTATCTAAAATCGCGCGTTCAGGTAGCTCTAACCACAATTTATCCGCACAGCCACTCGTCTTCAGCATATCGACCAAAATATCACGCTGCTGCAGCTCTTTTAAGGTCTCAATCGACAAGTTAAGTGCCACCTGTAACTGTCCACTTTGTACTTTGGGTTGTCCCAAGATATGCTCAGCTAACGCCAAGTCCATTTGCGGCAAGAGATTTAAACGACGCGCCCAAGGTAAGAAATCACCTGCGGACAATGCTTTCCCATCCACATTCAAACGCATCATCGCCTCTGAATGTAACAGGCGATTCTTAATATCCACAACAGGGAAAAGCTGCGCCACAACGCCTCCGGAAGACAGCGCATCCAATAAAGTAGTGCGCCATTCGTTTGCGTTGAGCAACAAGCCTTTCGCCTGAATCGACCGCTCAATCACCATAGCTGTATGCTTCTCACTTTCGGCTTCAACTAACAAACTGTCAATTTTCTGGAACAAATTCTGGCGACTTTCGTCTCCTTTAAAGGTACAGGCAGCCATGGGTAGCTGCAAATTAACCTCTTGCGCATAACTCTTGGCATAGGTGGACATAAACACCTCCAGAGCCTTAGCCACCGGCTGTAAATCATCAATAGCCGTTAATATGACCGCAAAGTCACTGCCGTTTAAACGCCCTAACAGATACTCATCAAACTCTTTATTATGCTGTTTAACTGTATTACCAATCTGCTCTGCGATGCCTTTCAATAGCTGGTCGGTTTTTTGATGCCCCAAGGTTTTGTTTACCGTCAACAAATCACAGATACGAATGAGCAACATTCCATTACGGGTGTTTTTGTCTTCGTCACGCAGAATACTTTCCAGCTTTCCAACAAAAAACTCGCGGTTAGCGAGACCCGTTAAAGGATCATGCTGACTTTTGTAGCGCATCTCATCAAGACGACGACTTTCGTTTTCCAGCATGCTACGCACTCGCGCAGAGAGGGTGTTCATGGCGCGCACCAAACGATTAAACTCTAACGTTTTCGGCTCTTGTGAAGTGATAAAACGACGCCCACCAATCGCTTCCGCCTGCTTAACGACATCTTCTAATGGGCTGGTTAAGTAGCGCAAAACCCAAGTTCCAATCGCGCCTAACAACAGCGCAGCGAATAAAAACCACAACAAAAATTGCAGCGTGGTTTTCCACAAAGATTCATATGCAAAGCGGTCATCACTTTCGACGATTAAAGTACCATATTGCTTCCAACCGTCTTGAATTTGCGCCACACCTTTACCGGCTTTGATCGGCACCAACTCTTTAAACCAATTTGGCACATGAGCCTGAACATCTGTTTCATGTACTTTAACTACGCGCTCTTGACCACTTGGATCGAGCAGTTCAATTTTTTTGTAGTTACCAGTATCAAATTGCGCAGCGACCAGTAACTCAACCATCACATCCTCTTTATCCATCTGACTAATCATCAGTGCGAGGGAATTGGCGTTATCACTGTTTTTCAAACTCAACTGCTCAATGTAATAGCCTTTGGCGCTTAAGGTGCTGATGGAAAAGCTGGCAAAAAACACCAATATCATCAGCCCAATAATTGCGATCCATAACTGTTTAACCAAAGACATAACCTACTCCTTTTTGCGCCGCTGAGGTTACTGAAAAAATAAATTGGGGAGCTCTACTCTTGCTACTCGGACTCATAAACTGATGCCCTCTTGCTTTAACTTAGTAACCACCTGTTGCCAACGCGATAAACGCGCCATCGGATTTGACGTGGTGGCTTTGGAAAGACCAGCCCATAGACCACGACTATTAAAACTAAACACAGGATTCAAATCGCTGCGCTGACTGGCCGGCTTCACTTCACCGATCAGATTATCCAAAATTAATGGCATCGCATCCGGAGTGGCGTAATAACCTAACACCATATGCGCCTGAGTTCGACCGGCATAAAACGCTTTAACATAGATCAGTCGTAAATGTTCATCCGCGACACCGGCTAAACGCAGTGTGACATATTTTGCGATTGCATAATCTTCACAATCGCCTACGCCCTTACCAAAGGTTTCCGCTAACGATGACCAGTGATCGGCCACGCGATTGTTACTCATATCCGACTGATAATAGACGACTTTGTTTACAAAGGTATTCGCTTCTTGCAATTTTTGCAGGTCGGACATCCCCTGCATTTGTTCAAGCGTTGTCTGCCAAGTTTTCGCCAAACGACCGCGCTGTTCACCATACTCACTGCTGACGGCGTTATAAAAACGACTAAAGTCGAGCATCACTTGGTTGAGTGCGTAACTCGCCGTAGCAACAAAGAAGATAAGCGCCAACAGCCACTTTTGTATTGAACTAAACACAGAGAGATGTGGCGAAGAGGGACGCCAAAGAATACGCTTAGCCATAGATATATAGGCTAAATAGTCGACTGCAGATTGTCTGCAAAGGGTTAAACAACGTCAATGCGACAACTCCTTACTGCCAAAATCGAGCGGTCGCAGAAAACCTAGTTTTAAGACGTTTAGTTGCTGCATAGACCTGCCCTAACTTGCTAACATGAATCATTCAATCGAGTTGATTTTCTATGACTTCCAAGGAAGTTACCTTACCAAAACCGTAAAATTACGCAAGGCAAGAAAGGTTACAGCAAGCATGGGTAAATCAAGTTTTGTTGCAATAAGTGGCTTGCAAGTTGTTGAGAAACCTTCTTGAAGCTTTTTCAAGAAGTGCGATAGGTCAAATCATAACGCGCTTGATCAATTTTTGCGGAACAGTCACTTTCATCAAACACGCCGACGTTAAAACGAAAACGATTGTTTTTGCGCTCGAGGTAATAGCATTGATTCGCCTTAATCGTAACCTGCATATTCTCTTCATGAGTTTTGCCCATCGTATCGAGATACGTCATTTTGAATTGATACGTTTTAGGAACCAATAATAATTTATCGCGAAAAACATAATTGCCATTCACATAAACCTTGGGATAAAGCCGACCAAAATCATCCGCCAAATTCGTGGTTAACGCAAACTGGCTAGCAGGCCTCTGCGGATCCAACACCGCTTGACTAGAACAACCTGACTGTAACACTGCAACAGTGCTAACGCCGATGACTGTCCACACTGTTAACCAACGTAAAGACTTAATTGAACGTCGAAGCCTTGCCATTATTTCTTGTTCTAACTGCGGTTTTTTTATCATTCTTTCTGAAACCTTTTATCCAATTTACGCTAAGGGCCAATCATTGAAATGTTTGGCTTTTATCTAACGCACTTGGCATTTTCCCTATACTTTTTTCAATCTTAAAACCTGCCTTAAGACGGCATCACTTGCGACAATATAAACAAATTCTAATCTTTTTGCGAATCCCCTTTCGCTCAAACTCACCTTTTAAGCACCCAGATTCGCACAGAACAAGCGCCCATTGACTTCAGCACGGGATTGCAAGGCGCATATTCTAAACTTGCCTCAAAATACATCTCCATGATTATGGATGAGAGGCGTAGCAACAAAGTTGCTTTTGCAAGCTGCGCCCGTCAGAAATTTGAAACCATTTAGGCCTATTAAGCTTATTAGGCTTAATTAGGCTGAACTTTGCATCTCCCTAAGCATCTGTCATCCCTCAGCAAGACAAAAACCGCTCAACGCAGTTTTCTCTGCTGCCAACTTGCGCCGTACCTGAGCAAGGATATTCTGTTGCCGAGCAGCCAAAAATTTACGGACTTTAACCAACATCAGCTCATCAAGATCACTGTATTTACACATCATCTTGTCTGCTTGATCGTAATCGTGAAACTCACCTAACTGATCTTGCAAAGACCGTAATCGCATCAAAAATTCAGTCTGTTCAGGGAAAAAATGACCTACCTGATAACGTATTCGCTTAATTTTTAGACGCAATTTATGAACCTGTGTATTCTCAATATCTAACAGCACCAATTGCTTTTTCGCTTTTTGAAACTGCTTTTCCAAATCACTTATCTGCGGACGTTTTAGCTGGCTTACCAACGAAAACTCAGCTTGCAATACGTGCGGATACGCTACCAGACACGAGGTAATTTCCGGTAACAGCTCAAGCTGCAAGTCGTTTTTAAATTCATCATCCATCCCACAGCGGATCGCAATCAATCGCGGCTGCACTTGCGCCTCAAGGACTCGCAACTCATCAGGCAAATGCGGCAGCACATCCCATAACAACACATCCAAATCCCGAATTTTATTGCTCGCTTGAATCACTTTTTTAATCCGTGCTTGCGCATAACCCTCTATGGGCAACAAAGACAACAAATGGCGCGTTGTTTGGCGCAGTTTATGCAGCCCTTTCGCTTGAGCTTTGAGCTTCGGCGGCAACTGCAAATAGGCGTTCGCGCAGCGTAACAGCAAATCAACCTGCGATTTTTTATCGATATTCAACAACGGATACACCCCAAGTTAGACAAAAAAGAGTGTGCACATAGTGCCACAAGGACCCTTAAGCAGTTTGACAGACGGATGACAAACTCAAGACAATTTAATAACGGATGCCCATGCATTCGCTTGAAAAATGTTACACTAACCAAATTAACTCAACAGAACCAGAACCTAGAGGGAGATACAGAATAAGCACGTCTTACTCAGTCAAATTCTTCTGTACCTGAAGTCATTTGGACTTATTCTGCATCTGCCTAAAATAACCAAACGAGGACATCATCCATGCTTAATCACGGCGGCAAACGAATGGGCGCGGGACGCAAAAAAGGCAGCGGTGCTTTTGGTGAAGCCACTAAGGTGGTGCGCATTCCCGAATCACAAGTCGAGACCGTTAAACTTTGGCTAGACAACTATAAAGAACACGTCAGTGATGCCAGCTTAGAAAAACTTGACGCAATCAGCGGAATGCTCGAAGAAGCCACGACCACTTTGCCATTGTATAGCCACAAAGTCGCCGCCGGCTTTCCCTCTCCAGCGGATGATTATATTGAAGCCCGTTTGGATCTAAACGAAAAACTAGCGCCTAACTTTAACAGCACTTTTTTGCTCAAAGTACAGGGGGAATCGATGCGCGATGCCGGTATATTCGATGGTGATATTCTGGTTGTTGACCGCAGCATTACACCACGTTCGGGAAAAATCGTCATCGCCGCATTAGATGGGGAACTTACGGTCAAACGCTTAGCAATTCGTCAAGATGGCACCTATCTACTACCTGAAAACCCCGACTTTCCAGAAATCCCTGTGCATAGCGAAAGTGACATGGTGATCTGGGGGGTTGTTACTTCTTGCATCCATCAATTTTGAAAAGCATTTGTCAAAATACGCCTCATTTGACACAAAAAATACGATACGGTAAATAACGTACAATTAGTCAATTTATACGATTTACATAATACGGTTTTCGTACTAACATCTATGGGGTAAACTTTTTTACGTCATCGAATTAAATAAAAGCGAAGATTATTTATGAGCCTAGCAGAACCAAGAAAACCGTTAATTTTATGCGTCGATGACGAACCGCTAAACTTAAAGTTACTGGTTGAATTACTCAGCGAACGCTTTGACACCCGCATTGCCACGAACGGCCAAAAAGCACTTGAACTCGCGATACAACAAAAACCCGATTTGATTTTATTAGATGTCATGATGCCCGTAATGGATGGCTTTGAAACTTGCAGACGGATACGTGAAACACACGACAAGCAAGACCTACCGATTCTATTTATCACCGCCAAAAACCAACCAGAAGACGAAGAGTTTGCGCTAAAAATTGGCGGCAATGACTTTATTACAAAACCCATTAAACCTGGCGTTTTACAAGCGCGTATCGACACCCAGTTGAAACTAAAATATGCACAAGAAAAAATAATTCGCCGTGCTGAAACACTGGAACAGGAAGTCAATCAACGCTTAAGCGAGATTAACCACCTACAAGACAGCACGATTTATGTAATGACTTCTCTCGCCGAGTTTCGTGACGAATGCACCGGCAACCATATTCGCCGTACCCAATTTTATGTCGAAGCCTTAAGTAAAGCGCTGGCCAAAAACCCTGAATTTACTAGCCGCCTGAACGATGAGACCATCGAAGTCATTACCAAGTCCGCCCCCTTGCATGACATTGGTAAAATCGCGACTCCTGATGATATTCTGCTCAAGCCAGGCAAGCTCACATCAGAGGAATTTGCGATTATGCAAACCCACTCAGAGAGAGGTTATAAAATCCTCCAAGAAGCGGCGAATTCGATGGGAGAAAAAGGCCTGTTTTTACAAACCGCGCAAGATATCGCTTTTTATCATCATGAAAAATGGAATGGTTCCGGCTATCCAAATGGCATTGCCGGAGAAAAAATCCCTTTAGCTGCGCGAATAATGGCTATCGCCGATGTCTATGACGCCTTAACCAGTGCTCGCCCTTATAAACGCGCCTTTACTCAAGAAGAAGCCTTTGAGATTATGCACGAAGGCTCCGGAAGCCACTTTCAACCGATTCTTTTAGAGACCTTTTTCACGTTAAAAGAACAGCTCTGCACAATTGCAAATGCTCACGCTGACTGATAACAGGGCAAGGCCTGCACAACAATAAGGCAACACAATTCGTGCCTTTGGAAATTTCCAAATTGGTCATTTAAATTCAATATTTATTCGTTAAAATGACATGAATTAGATTAATAAATAAATTTCGAAATTAAATATCAATAGAGAACATAATGAAAAAAGTTGTTATCCCTGTTGCCGGTCTAGGCACCCGTTTTCTTCCTGCCACGAAAGCGATTCCAAAAGAAATGATTACCCTCGTTGACCAGCCGTTAATTCAGTATGTGGTCAGCGAAGCGATTAACGCTGGATTTACCGACATTATCCTGGTGACTCACTCCTCTAAAAATGCGATCGAAAACCATTTTGACCACAACTTTGAACTGATGACAACCTTAGAGAAAAAAGGCAAAAAAGCCCTGATTGAAGTGGTCGACAATATCCTTCCTAGCGATGCAAACATTATTTCGATTCGCCAACCTGCGCCACTTGGCCTAGGTCATGCTATTTTGTGCGCAGAACCGATTCTAGGCGATGATGATTTCGCTGTGCTGCTACCAGATGTTATTTTGAGCAAAAACACCAACGACCTTGCCAATATGGTATTGGCCTTCCAAACCAGTCGTAAAAGCCAAATTATGGTCGAGCCGGTCGCACCAGAAGACGTTCATAAATACGGTATTGTCGATTGCCAAGGGGTCACCTTTTCTGCAGGCGAATCGGTTGATATGGTCGACATGATTGAAAAACCGAAAAACGAAGAAGCGCCGTCCAACTTATCCATTACCGGACGCTATGTTCTCGACAACCGTATTTTAGGTATTTTACACACCACCCAAGAAGGTGCCGGTGGTGAAATCCAACTAACCGATGCGATTGCCACCTTAATGAAAGAAAAAGGCGCACAAGCGTATCAATTGGCTGCTAAAAGTTACGATTGCGGCGACAAACTCGGTTATTTAAAAGCGACTGTAGAGTTCGCTATGCAACACCCAGAATTGGGTGCCGAATTTAAAGAATGGCTTGCGACGGAGATCAAATGAAGCAATTCAATGCCTATCAACCCCTAAGTATCCTTGCTGAAACTCTGCAACAGACACATCTGAATACACTGTTTGCGTCTAATTCACAGCGCTTTGCCGATTTCCATGTGCAAATGCCCGGCGCTATGTTGGATTTTTCTAAGCAAAAAATCACGCAAGAAGTGCTCGATGGTCTGATTGGCATGGCGGAAGAAGCCAATCTAGCGGATTGGATTAATCGCCTAATCAATGGCGATGAACTTAATCACACTGAAGGCCGTAAGGCTTGGCACACTGCGCTTCGCAATATGAGTGACCCCATACCGGAAGTGGCAGAAGCTTGGCAAAAAATGGCCTATATTGTCGATGAGTTGCATCAAAAACAGATGCGCGGTTATTCGGGCAAAGCCATTACCGATGTGGTCAATATTGGTGTTGGCGGCAGCGATCTTGGACCACTGATGATCACTCATGCACTGGAAATGCAGCAACTGCCGAGCAGCCCACAAATCCATTTTGTCTCGACGCTGGATGGCCGACAATTACAGTCTATTCTGGCTAAAACCAACCCTGAAACGACGCTGTTTATTGTCGCTTCAAAATCATTTACCACGATTGACACCCTCTCCTTGGCAGAAACCGCCAAATCATGGATTTTAAACAGTTGCCAAAACCATTCGGAGGCAATGCGGCACTTTATCGGCATCTCCACCAGCCCAGAAAAAATGGGGGAATGGGGCATATTGCCACAGATGCAACTGGCCTTTTGGGACTGGGTTGGCGGGCGTTTTTCGATGTGGTCGACCATTGGTTTAACCGTTGCGATTCAGCTTGGCATGGACGGTTTTAAACAGATGCTAAAGGGCGCACATGAGGTTGACGAACACTTCCGCAAAACCCCTTTCAGAGAGAATATTCCGGTGTTAATCGGCTTGATTGGTATTTGGAACACCAACTTTTTGAAGCTGGCCGGCCAAGCCATTCTGCCTTATGACTCGCGCTTAAAGCACTTTGCCAGCTATCTGGAACAGTTGGAAATGGAAAGTAACGGTAAACACACTCAGCGCAACGGCGAATTTGTTGATTACCGCACTTGTCCGATTCTTTGGGGTGAAGTCGGCCCGAATGCGCAACACGCTTTCTATCAGCTGCTTCACCAAGGCACCGAACGCGTCATGTCGGACTTTATTCTGTTTAAAGAAGGTCAAGGTTCTGGTGAGCGTGCTGCTTTCCACCAAAACCTGAACATTGCAAACTGCTTAGCACAGAGTCGCGCGATGATGGTCGGACAAGACAGTGACAATCCACACAAACATTATCCTGGCGATCAAGTCTCCAACACCCTATTAATGACCCGCGTTGACGCACATCATCTGGGTATGTTGGTGGCGATATATGAACATAAAGTGTTCACCCAATCGGTTATCTGGAACATCAACCCATTTGACCAATGGGGTGTTGAATTGGGTAAAAAACTCGCGATGGGTATTTTGGATTCGATAGACCGACAAGACGCATCGGAGCTAGACCAATCAACACAAGGTATTTTGCAGCAAATTTGGGAACATAAAGCATGATTATAAACGTCTTTGGCTCAACCATTAGCGGCTTGGTTACCGCCGGCTGTTTGGCCGAAACCGGCAACGAAGTCAAACTTATCGGACAAATTCCGAATGAAATCGCCGAACCCGGGCTGCGCAAACTTCTGCAAAAACAGATCAATAACCAACACCTGACGGTGGGCGATAACCATTACCCCAATGCCGATTTTCATATTTTCGCCTACGGGGATGGCGATTGCTCGCTCGCTTTGCAAATGGCGCAACAGTTAGCAAAAAACAAAACTGACAACAACTGCTTACTGATTCGGTCTAATTTCAGTATCGACATCGCGCGCGAGATTATCGCCGCCGCAGAAATGCCGATCATCATTAACCCAGACTTTGCGGCCGAAGGCAACGCCATTCAAGGCTTTCAACGTCCGGACCGAATCATTATTGGCGCGCAAGACAACGCCGCAATCACCAAATTCCGTCGTCTCATCGCGCCTTTCAACCGCAACCGTGACACGATTATCCAGATGCAACCAGAGTCAGCGATTCTGACCAAATACGCCACCAACGTATTAATTGCCACGCGCATCAGTTTGATGAACGAATTGGCCCTCGTTGCCGAACAGATGCACGCGGACATTGAAGAAGTCCGACAAGGATTAGGCTCTGACCACCGTATCGGCTTTGCCTATCTTTACCCTGGTGCGGGCTTCGGTGGCGCTTACCTAGAACGTGATTTACATCGCGTACAAGAGCTCATCGACCAAACCGGCTCGCAGGAAAACTTACTCCGCTCGGTACACAACATCAACGAACAGCAAAAAGAGTTGCTGTTCCGCAAACTGTGGAAGCACTACCATTGCGACCTGCAAAACAAAAAAATTGCAATTTGGGGAATCAGCTACAAGCCCAATACCAACTCAATTGACGGTGCACCAAGTTTGGTTATGATTAATGCCCTGTTGCATCAAGGCTGCGAATTGCAACTTTTCGACCCCAAGCTCGATGATAACTTCCATCAGTGGATGGATCGCCATCTCAGCAAAGCCCAGCAAGAACGGATTCATATTTGCGAAACCATGTACGATGCGCTGATTGATAGTGATGCGCTCTGTGTATTAACCGAATGGAAGAGCTTCTGGTCACCCAACTTTACGAGCATCAAAGAGTTAATGGCGCAACCGGTCATTCTTGACGGGCGTAATCTTTACGACCGTAGCTGGTTGCTCGACAACGGCTTTAGTTATTACGGCGTAGGACGTTAAGCGCTACACCATCAACTCAGGCACTACCCTGTCATACCCAAGTTAATTACTTGGGTTCCTTTTCCAAAAGAGACTTTCTTTCATGCAAGATTTAAGCGGCTTCAAAGCGTACGACATCCGTGGCGAAGTGCCACGTCAAATGAACCCTGACTTGGCTTATCAAATCGGACGAGCCTTCGCGAGTGAATTTTCACCAAAACACATCGTTGTCGGACATGACATTCGCTTAGAAAGCCCAGAGTTAAGCAAAGCCTTGTGTGACGGTCTGATTGCCAGCGGCGTAGAAGTTTGGCACCTAGGCGTGTGCGGTACAGAAGAAGTCTATTTTGCCACCAGCCATTACCAAGCCGACGGCGGTATTATGATTACCGCCAGCCATAATCCCAAAGGCAATAACGGCATGAAAATGGTTAGCGCCAACTCCAATCCGATCAGCCGAGATTCAGGTCTCAATGCCATCAAACAGCGCATCGAAAAACAGGACTTTGCCCCCTTAAGCACAGAACCCGCCTCGGTCATTGCTAAAGAGGACAAAAGCGCCTACATCGCAAAATTATTAACCTATCTGGACAGAGACAGCATCAAACCGTTCAAAATTGTGGTGAATGCCGGCAACGGAGCCGCCGGGCCAACTTTTGATCAGCTTGCCCGCCACCTGCCTTGCGAATTTATTCGCCTGCAGCACGAACCGGATGGCCATTTTCCAAACGGTGTGCCAAACCCAATGATTCCAGAAAATCGCGCACCAACCCGCGCCGCGATTATCGCCAATCAAGCGGATTTTGCGGTTGCTTGGGATGGCGATTTTGATCGTTGCTTTCTGTTTGACGGTAATGGCGACTTTATTGAAGGCTATTACTTGGTCGGCTTATTGGCAGAAACCTTACTCGCCGATCATCCGGGCGAAAAAATTGTCCACGACCCGCGTTTGACGTGGAACACCATTGAACAAGTACAACAAGCCGGCGGAGAAGCGGTGCAATCCAAAACCGGCCATGCGTTTATTAAAGAACACATGCGTAAAGTCGATGCGCTCTATGGTGGTGAAATGTCAGCACACCATTACTTCAAAGATTTTTTCTATTGCGACAGCGGCATGATTCCTTGGCTGCTGGTGCTCCAACTCATGAGCCGCACTGGACAAAGCCTGCATCAACTGGTTGCCGAACGTGCCGCCGCCTACCCTTGCAGTGGCGAACTCAACTACAAAGTCCAACACAGTAGACAGATTATCGAGGCCGTCAAACAGGTTTTCGAAAGCGACCAGCCGGAAATCGATTTAACCGATGGACTGAGCTTGGCGTTTACTGAATGGCGCTTAAATATTCGCACGTCAAACACCGAGCCGCTCTTACGTTTAAATATCGAAAGCCGTGGCAACCGACAATTAGTCCAAAGCAAAGTCGAACAAATCGAAGCGATTATCCAACGAATCGGATAAATTCAGGCGCATCGACTGCTCAATCGGCAATATTCTGCCTTCACAAAAGGCTTCAGAGTAAAATAGGCGCTCCGTTTATTTGGAGTTGCCCATGCTCAGCTACCTTCACTCATATCACGCCGGCAATTTTGCCGATATACTCAAGCACCTCAATCTGGTGCACGCGCTAGAGTACCTCACTCAAAAGCCAAAACCTTTGACCTACTTTGACAGCCATGCCGGCGCGGGCGTTTATCGCCTGCAAGGCTCGGAAGCTCAAAAAAATCAAGAGTTCGAAAATGGGATTGGCGTAATTTGGGATGAAGACTGCTCGGCCTATCCCAGTTTGGCACTTTATAAAACCTTGGTTCAAGAACTCAATGCGCAAGAACCGGCGGCACTCAACTTTTACCCGGGATCACCGTGGCTAGCTTCTCAACTCCTTAGCGCACAAGACAAATTACAACTGTGCGAACTGCATCCACGCGAGCAGACGCTGCTGCAAAAAAATCTCGGCAAAGACCGTCGGGTAAAACTCTTTTTTAAGGATGGTTTTCAACAAGCTATCGCATCTATGCCGCCGCCGTCACGTCGCGGCCTTCTGTTGATGGATCCGCCATACGAAGACAAACAAGATTACCGCAAAGTTGTCGAAACCCTAGTCGCCTGCCACAAACGGTTTGCCACCGGCAGTTTTGCCTTGTGGTACCCCGTTGTTGAACGCAAAACCATCGACAGATTATGGCGCGACTTTAAAAACAGCGGCGTGCGAAATATTCAAGTGTTCGAGCTCGGTATTGCTCCCGACACCTTAGGCCGCGGTATGAATGGCAGTGGAATGCTTTGGATTAATCCACCTTGGACACTGTTTAACGAAATGCAAAGCACCCTGCCATTTCTTGCGGAAAAACTCGGCAGCGCCAATAAAAACCAAGGTTATTATCGCTGTGAACAACTGGTCGCGGAATAAATCACCGGCAACTTAAGGCAAGCGCCGCATCCACCAAAATGCAAACACAATCAACAGCAATGCGGGTGCAAACGCCACTCCGCCAATCGGCAATTGATAGACCAGCGCCGCATTGCTAATCAACATATTTACCAGCTGAAAAGCCAAGCCAATCACCACACCGAAGAAGATTCGTTGACCAATGCTAACTTGGCGCTGAGAGGCAAATAGCAAAGGAAACGCCAAAATCCACATTGCAAACGCAACAACCGGCATCGACAATTTACGCCAAAAATCCGCCTGATAAGCACTCGCATCGAGTTCATTCTGCTGTAAAAACTGAATGTAATTATGCAAGTCATACAGACTTAAATAGCGACTATCAATATCCAATTTAACTAAATCTTCCGGCATAAAAGGTAACGCGATTGGCTGCTGTTGCACACTTTGTCGATTCAACTGCAAGCGACTAATCGCGAGTTGCCCAGCACTCACTGCCGTTTGTTGCTGCGACAATAACTGCGACAACTGCGCTGGCAAAGGCACATATTGCATTGCCAGCGTCTGACCATTCGGCATCGTCCAACCGCGCGCTTCTTTATACAACAACTTATCACTCACCTGTAGGCTCTGTAATTGACCATTTTTTAGCGTGTAAACACTGACTTGGTGCAATTCATTTTCGGAAATTACCCGCTGAATGTGAATGTAACGCGCACCATCTTTAACCCAAAAACCTTGTGCATTGCCCAAAGAGAGGTTTTTATTTTGCGCCTCGACACGAATTTTTTGCGCCAAGGACTCACTTTTTGGGGCGACAAACTCACCAATTAAGGTCACTAACAACCACATGATCAAGGCCGTTTTGGACAGCGCCATTAAAATCCGCCAAATAGACCAACCAGTCACGCGTAAAATGGTCAACTCCCCGCGATTTGCCAAATTCCCCAAGCCCATTAAAGAACCGATTAATAACGCAATTGGAAAGAGCTCATAAAAATAAGTTGGTAGCTTTAACAACACCGTAAGCAAAACTTTAGCGTAGGTGTAATCACCGGACACGCGTCCCAACTGAGCAATCACCTCAAAAAAGCCGATCAAAGAGACCAAGACAAACAGCACCAGCACACTGTAAGCAAACATAATTCGCCCCAGATAGCGTTCGGTCAAATTCATCATCGCCTCTCCTTATGCTGACTTAAGCGTGTCTTGGCCTTAGCCAAACGCCATGCCTGCCCTTTACGCTGCACCCAAGCAAACACGCCAAAACCGATCAACAAGAACAACCCCGTGATAGGCCAAAGCCCAATTTCTGCCGACCAAAGCCCTTTTTCAAGCGCTTTTTGACCTGCGACCATCGCCTGATTAAAAGCGATAAACAACAAAATGGCGGCAAACATTCGAGCAAAACGCCCTTGGCGTGGGCCGGTTTTAGCCAGCATAAAACCAATTAACCCCAAAGCAATAATCCCCAATGGCATATTCAAACGCCACTGCACTAAAGCTTGCTGCTTAAGATTGTCACTGCCGATTAACTGCCAAGTAAACAGATCCTTATCGCGTAATGGTGTTTGGGCGCTCGACAATTCAGGCAAGAGCCCTTCAAATAACACAAAATTCTGCACTTCGATTGGCTTGCTTTGCGAAGGCACACCGTCCTGCACCGCATAATGCAAATTTTGATAACGCCAACCATTTTGCAAACGCAAAACAATTTGCTCTTGTTGACGTACAAACTGCCCTTGCGGCGCCATCAACAGTAAATCATTCGCCCCGTCTTGATATTTAATCCAGATGTCTTGCAAGCGACCATCGGCGCTAATCGACTTGGCATACAGCACCCCCTTATTATTCGGCAAGGAATTAAACTTACCGGCTTGCAAAGCGGCCACAGGCGACAAGGTTTCGTTTTGCGACAGCGCCTGCCTTTCATACTGCAACGCCAAGGGCTCTAAATAGTTCAACAATAGCCCTGAAAGCAGTGCGAGAGGCACTAAAAAACGCAACAACACCTTACGAAAGTAACTCGGCGCAATGCCGCTTGAATGCAGCACCACCATCTCTTGATCTTGATACAACCGTCCAAATGTGAGCACCACGGCAATCAATACAGACAACGGCATAATCATGCCCAACACATCCGGCAGCCGCAGCAGCAACAACTGGCCAACCAGATTAACCGGCACACGCCCATCCAGAGCACGCCCTAATAACTTGGTCGCCTCACTGCCATAAGTAATCAACAGTAAAACACTCAGTACTGCTAAAAAGGTCAGGATTAACTCTTTGAGGAGCATTCGATCAATTATGCGCAAGCGGGCCACACTATCTGCTGTTGAAAAGGGCTCTATTATAGCGGCTGCCAACAACATAAGGGCAGCCTCGCCGCCGGTAAAACGCATTTTTTATAATTGCACAGCAACTGCTGATATTGTCGAGATTTTATGATTCAATAACCGCAACCCAAGCGCTAAAGGTACGCAATGCGCTTTCCCATGATAAAAAGGAACTTTCATGATGCAAAAAATAGATTTCTCTGCGACGGCAACTCAATCCTGTTCTGGCTTTGACAGCCTTGCGGTGAGTGTTAATGAACAAGGCGAACTGCTGTGTAATGACTTAGCCGAAAAAGCAGCAATCAACATTTTGCTCGACCAACTACAAGCCAATGGTGACTTTAATGGCAAAATCGGCGAAATCGCTATGCTTGCGCTGCCAAACGGTTTAGAAGTCAAACGCCTGTTTTTAATTGGGCTTGGCGACACCATCAAATTAAGCAGCAAAAGTTACCTTGAAGCGATTAACGCCCTTGCCAAAGCGGTCAGCAAAAGCGGCGCTGAAAAGCTGTTGAACGCAACGCACGCCGTGGCGCCACAAGGCCGTAATAGTGATTGGTGCGCACGACAAAACGTCCAAATTTTCCAGCGCAACGCTTATCAATACGCACACCCAAGCCGTGGCAAATTTGCCGCCGCTAACACCAAACTAAAGGCAATGAGCTTTAGCCAAGCGGTTACCCCAGAGGTTATCGCCATCGCACAGGCCACCGCGATGGGCATGGAACTGACTCAAGACCTCGCTAATTTACCACCGAATTTCTGTACCCCTGGGTATTTAGCGCAGACTGCCGAAGCACTGGCCAGCGAATTTGGTTTTCGCGTCAATGTCTTAGAAAAAACACAAATGCTGGAAATGGGAATGGGCTCATTTATGGCGGTGGCGCAAGGCAGTGCAGTACCACCCAAAATGATCTGTCTGGAATATCACGGCGGCGGCGATGAAGCACCGATTGCCTTGGTTGGGAAAGGCGTCACTTTCGACACAGGCGGCATCTCGCTAAAACCGGGTGAAGGCATGGACGAAATGAAATACGACATGGGCGGCGCGGCCACCGTACTGGGCGTCTTTAAGGCATTAGGAGAATTAAAACCCAAGATCAACGTTGTCGGCGTCATTCCGTCAACCGAAAATATGCCAGACGGTTACGCAACCAAACCCGGCGATGTGGTTACCTCTCTTTCCGGACAAACCATCGAAATCCTCAACACCGATGCTGAGGGCCGTCTGATTTTATGTGATGCCCTAACCTACGCACAACAGACGTACCAGCCATCTAAAATCATCGATATGGCAACCTTAACCGGTGCATGTATTGTTGCTTTAGGCAATCACGTTTCAGGGATTCTGGGCAATGACCAAAGCTTAATTGAACAAATCCGCGCAGCGGGTGAAGAAACCTACGACCGTCTGTGGCAACTGCCGCTGGGCGACGAATGGGACGAACAGCTAAAATCGAACTTTGCTGACATGGCAAACATTGGTGGGCGTGCCGGCGGTACAATTACGGCGGCACAATTCTTAGCACGCTTTACCAAAGACATCCCTTGGGCACATTTAGATATTGCTGGAACCGCATGGGTCAGCGGTAAAGAAAAAGGCGCAACGGGTCGCCCGGTACCAGCACTGGTTGAATACCTAACCCAGCAGGCTAAAAACGCGTGACCGACGATAACGCGAGTTCGCACGCTGAACCAAAAGAAGTGCTGTTTTATATCCTCAACAGCACTGAGTTAAACGAACTCGACGCCTTTGTGTGTAAATTGGTCAATAAAATTTACCAACAAGGGCGACGTTGTGACCTGCGTTTTGCCGATCAACAGCAAGCGCAGCGTTTTGAACTGACGTTATGGAACTGGCGTGCGGACAGTTTTATTCCGCATAGCCTAGAGCGCCAAATATCTGCCCCGATTCAACTCTATGCTGACCACATCGACCAGCCATGCCAAGATGTCCTGATTAATCTCCATCCGAATTTCTGTGAGCAACATCAGGCCTATCAACGCACAATTGAAGTGGTTGACCAGTCGGACTTTCTCATCCAAAAAGGACGGCAACGCTGGAGAGATTATCAATCTCGACAACTTGAACCCATTGTACATAAAATCGGTTTTAACTAAGCCTCACCATTTTGTGATGAGTGATGTGCACTCTTGCATCGCCAAATTAAATCACCAATCTGACTGGCCACAATCGCCCTTAAAAGATGATTTCACACATATCCCTAGCCATTATTTCAATCTTGGCTAGGTTTTAAAAAAGCCATTCTCTATAATTAAATCCATTCGCACTTTTCTCCCCTCCACTTTAGAGGCTTTGCTATGGACATTACCAGCCTACTGTCATTCAGTGTTGAACAAGGCGCATCCGACCTCCATCTCTCTGCAGGTCAACCGCCGATTTTACGGATCAACGGCGACATTACTCGTATCGATGCTGCAGACTTTGAAGAAGAACAGCTTCAATTGATGATTTATGACGTGATGAACGATGCTCAACGTCGTCATTTTGAAGCCGAACTGGAATCCGACTTCTCCTTTGAAATCCCTAATTTAGCGCGTTTCAGGGTGAATGTATTTCGTCAGAACCGAGGTATTGGCGCGGTATTCCGTACCATCCCCAGCACCATTCTCACCTTAGAGCAATTAAAAGCGCCAGCAATCTTTAAAGACATCTCCAGCTTTCCGCGTGGCATCGTACTGGTGACCGGCCCGACGGGATCGGGGAAATCAACAACCCTGGCTGCAATGATTGATTATGTGAACAAAAATTTTGCCTCACACATTTTGACCATCGAAGACCCGATCGAATTTGTTCATACCCCAATTTTGAGTTTGATTAACCAACGTGAAGTGCATCGTGACACCAAAAGCTTTAGCAACTCCTTGCGTTCAGCACTGCGTGAAGACCCAGACGTTATCCTTGTTGGGGAGATGCGTGATTTAGAAACCATTCGCCTTGCACTGACCGCCGCAGAAACCGGACACTTAGTGTTCGGTACTCTGCACACCAGCTCGGCTGCGAAAACCATCGACCGGATTATTGATGTCTTTCCAGCCGAAGAAAAAGACATGGTGCGCTCAATGCTATCCGAATCGCTGCGAGCGGTTATTTCACAAACTCTACTAAAAAGTACTGCCGGTGGACGAGTTGCCGCACATGAAATTATGCTTGCGACCACGGCAATCCGTAACCTTATTCGTGAAGCGAAAATCCCACAAATGTATTCGGTCATTCAGACCTCGAATCAACTGGGTATGCTGACACTTGACCAAAACTTAAAACAGTTGGTTGATAACGGCATTATTACCCGTGAAGCGGCACGCTCGAAAGCCGTTAATAAACAGAACTTTACTTAAGAGGTTGGCATGGAACAAGAATTTAGCGACCTACAAAAACTCCTGATTCACTTCTCAGAAAACAACGGTTCCGATCTATTCATTACCGCTGGGCGACCGATTGCTATGAAACAAAACGGCCGTTTGGTGGATTTAACCGAAAACAAAGTCACCCCAGATATGTCGCGTGAACTCTGTTATGAAATCATGAACCACGACCAGCTGTCCACTTTCCAAGCTACCTCGGAAGCAAACTTTGCATACCGCATCACCGGCCGCGCCCGATATCGTGTTAATGTATTTGTGCAACGCGGCTCGCCAGGGATGGTTATTCGTTCAGTACAAACCGAAATCCCCAGTTTTGAGGCCCTTAATTTGCCGCCGATACTTAGGGAACAAGTGCTCAAAAAACGTGGGTTGATTCTGATTGTTGGTGGAACCGGTTCCGGTAAATCAACCACTTTAGCAAGTATGATTGGAGTACGTAATCACGAAACCGAAGGCCATATTATTACCATCGAAGACCCGATCGAATTTGTCCATCGTCACGCTGGCTGCATCGTCACTCAACGCGAGGTGGGAGTGGATACCGACTCTTACGAAAACGCCCTAAAAAACACTTTACGACAAGCGCCAGACGTCATTCTTATCGGTGAGATTCGTGCCAGAGAGACCATGGAGCACGCCATCGCTTTCGCAGAAACTGGTCACTTATGCCTCTCCACACTGCACGCTAACAACACTAACCAGGCCCTTGACCGAATTATTAACTTTTTTCCAATCGACCATAAAAACCATCTTTTACTCGACCTTTCACTTAACTTACGTGCTATTATTTCGCAGCGTCTTATCCCTAAAATTGGTGGTGGAATGATTGCTGCGGTGGAAGTTTTAATTAATTCTCCGCGCGTAGCCGAGCTGGTTTTACAAGGAAATGTCAGTGAAATCAAAGAAGTTATGGCTAAGTCCACCGCGCAAGGGATGCAGACATTTGACCAGCATCTATTCCAATTGTATGAGTCACAACAGATTAGCTACGAAGACGCACTGCGCAACTCCGATGCGATGAACGACTTACGTCTAAACATAAAATTAAACAGTAAATTACCTCTGCCAGAAGCGCTCGGCGGCCCCCTAGCAGGGGGGAACTTTACCCTTAGAGAACAGAGCAAGGAAGAATGAGAGCACAGCAACTCTGGCAAATTTTCGCGTTAAAGCGCCTGCAAAATCCACTTGTCGCTGCATTAAGCAGCGTTTTTATTTTGGCGATGAACCATCAACCCGCTCAAGCGCAAGCATTTAATAGCGAACAGGATTCCGTCAGCCAGTTTTGCACCGAATGGTCTAAAAAACTGCGTACCATTAAATATGATGGCTGCATGAAATTAGACCTGAAAAGCGCCGATGTCCGCTCTCCAGAAAAACGTCTACTCACTTATCGCGAATATCTACCCAGTAAAATCAACGGTCAGACCGTGCCACCTAAAGGAAAAATTCTGTTCATCAGCGGTATTCATGGCGATGAATATTCCGCCATCAGTATTACCTACCTGTGGATGCAGGCAATGCAAAACAATCAAAACCCACGCAATCACCACTGGCTGTTCCTGCCATTAACCAATCCAGATGGCTTGTTTCGGAGTGATCCGGCCACGCGACAAAATGCGAATGGTGTCGATTTAAACCGCAACTTCCCATCCCCTGATTGGGAGCACAGTGCATTAGAATTTTGGGAGCGTTACTACAGTAAAAACGTGCGCCGTTACCCTGGCCCATCGGCCGCTTCAGAGATTGAAACCAAATGGATGGTCAAGACCATTGAGCGTTTTCAGCCGGACGCGATTATTTCCGTGCACGCGCCATACGGATTGCTAGATTACGATGGCCCTGAGCACGCCGTACCCACAAAAATCGGCATACTCACGCATCGCGAACTAGGCACCTTTCCCGGCTCGCTTGGTCGTTATGCAGGCGAGCACTTGCATATACCCGTGTTAACATTAGAGTTGCGTTCGGCAGGCACTATGCCCAAAGAGAGCGAAATTGTTCAGATGTGGCAAGATATTGAAAAATGGTCAAATGAAAAAATCCGCCATTTAGAACGAGATTTCTAATCCAATAAAAAAGCAGCCTATCGCTGCTTTTTTATTGGTTAATAAGGTGTTTAACGAAAAACGTACTTGATTTCAGTCGCTTCGGTGTCTTGCAGAGCAATTCCCCAGCCGCCTTCCATATCCCGCTTCCAGAACTGGTGAACCATCTTATCGTCTTTTGCTGGAAAAGTGACGTAGTACAGATTCTCTTCACTCGGATAACGGTAAATAGAGACCGTCTTCCAATCCAGATTAGGCTGATTATCACCAAGCCAAGCACGCACTTCATCCACCAAATAAACCGAATCGCGATTGAACGTCAGTTGTGAACTGGCTTCATCAACTATTAAAATCGGCGTACTCAACGGCAATTGATAGTCGGTTAATAACTTCTGCATGGCGGTATTATTTAGCACCACACAACCGCGACTCGAACGCGGCGCACGGCTGTAAGTATCGCGCGGCACGCCGTGCAACCAAATACCAGAGCCCGTTTTACCTTGCGACTTGTCCCAACGGTTTGGGTAATTAATCGGCAAAGCACCTACACCGTACAACTCTGGCAGCTGGTCATCCGCAATCATATCGACCACATGATAAACGCCAATTGGGGTGCGACGATCGCCCTCTTTCTGTTTACCCGCGCCCTTCGAACCTACGGTCACATAGTAGTCAGCCAACTGCTGCATCTGACCGTTTTTGTCGGCACCAAACAGGTATAAACGACTATCGGGAATATTCACAATAACCATGTATTTCTGTTGCGCACTTTTTAAAACATAGTGCTCGAAGCCGGAGTTTTTTTGCAGTGCATTTTCCGCAAATTGCCAACGCACTCGCGCTTCGTCTTCTAATTTTGCAATCGTATTCGGATGACTTTTACGATATTCGTCCAGCATGCTTTGCCGACCGGCTTTTAACGCCAATAAATCGGCTTGCATCAACTGAACTAGCTTATAGTTTGGGTGTTCTTCACTCAGTTCGGCAAAGGCACCAACCGCTTGATTTAAGGCCAAATTTTGCATTGCTTGCATACCAGTCAGCAGTTTTTGCTCAACCATCAGCACTTGATCGGCTTGCGCGGCCGCTGACATCGGCACCGCCAAGGCGATGCCAAGTAACAGATTACGGGTTCGCATAAACGACATCCTCTTGAACGATTTTCCAATCGCCACGGTCATTTTTCCAAATCAAGAATTTATGAATGGTATCGTTAAAACGATCTGACTCATAACGCTGATCAAAATCGACACGAACTCGACGGTCAGGCAATTCGGTCAGCTTAAGGTCATCCAAATAAATCTTGATGTACTTTGGATTCTTCACATTGCGATAACGACTTTTTTCCCAAGAAGCATAACTCATCCCGCCTCTAGGCTGAAAGTCATTTTGGTCATAAAAACTTAAATAGCGATTCACATCTTGCGCAGACCACGCTCGACGCCAACTTTCGACCAAACCGTTCACCTCAAATAACGCATTGCTCATTGGCTCAGGAGTCAGCTCGGGTTTGGCAACCGCAACGACCGGCGCTGGCTCGGTGACTTTTTCGGGGGCTTTCTGTGGGGGTTGTTCAACAGAAGAAACCGCATCAGCCTGCGCTAACTCAATAAATAGCCATTCGCCTTGCGGCTGCTTGACTGTGGTTTTTTCAAACACTTTTTTGTAGGCTTGCTGTGCTTGATAGGCGTAAATTTGATTGAGATTATCCAGCGTTCTTGCAACTTGTTTATCCGCCTGCAAAGCGGCATCGAGACGTTTTTGAGCTTCATCATATTGCTTCTTACGCATCAAGACTACAGCCAAATTATTCTCTATGGCGCGCTTCAACTCGGGAGAATTGCTCGGGTTCTTACTGAGCTGGTCCCAAATTTTAAACGCCTGATCCAAATCATTGCTTTTCATCGCTTGCCAGCCCTGCTCGAAAGCTTGTTGCTGTTGCGCGACCGTCATATCCGCGAAGGCCGACGTAGTCGAAAGCAGAGCTAAACTCAACAAGGTAGCGGAGCTTAAGGTTTTCAAAGAGTTATCGACAATGCGAGAAGCAGTATTCATTATGATCCTAAAAGTTAAAATTTCTCAGCAGTTGGCTATTCTAGCCTAAATCACCGACTCCGACCATGCTCGATTTCAGCGTTTTTATCTGATCTCGCAAGGTCGCCGCCGTTTCAAAATCCAAGTCTTTAGCCGCTTGATACATCTGTTTTTCAAGCTTTTTAATTTCTGCACCCAACTGCGATGGCGTTAATTTTTGTGGTGACGCATAAATCCCAGTAGTTTCAGCCGCCTTCTGTTTTTTCGTGGAACTTCCGGCCTTGCTGGCGTAAGGCGAACCTTCAAGAATATCGGTGACTTTTTTATTCAATCCCTGCGGAGTAATGCCGTGCCGTTGGTTATGCGCCAACTGCTTTTCACGCCGACGCTCAGTTTCATCCATGGCCACTTGCATCGAACGGGTTATTTTGTCGGCGTACAAAATCGCCTTACCTTCGACATTACGCGCAGCACGACCGATGGTCTGAATCAATGAACGTTCAGAACGTAAGAAACCTTCTTTATCGGCATCCAGTATCGCGACCAACGCAACTTCGGGAATATCTAAACCTTCACGCAGTAAGTTAATTCCAATCAAAACGTCAAATTCGCCAAGACGCAAATCACGGATGATTTCAATCCGTTCGACCGTGTCGATATCCGAGTGCATATAGCGTACGCGTACATGGTGCTCTTCCATGTACTCGGTCAAATTTTCCGCCATACGCTTGGTTAATACTGTAACCAAAATACGCTGCCCTTTGGCCGCTCGCCAACGAATTTCACCAAGCAAATCGTCTACCTGTGTCAACGCTGGACGTACTTCTAAAATCGGGTCTAAGAGTCCGGTCGGGCGTACAACTTGCTCGATAATGGTATCGGTATGCTCACCCTCATATTTACCAGGCGTCGCCGAGACAAAAATGGTTTGCGGCATCAAGCCTTCAAATTCGGTAAATTTCAGCGGTCGATTATCCATTGCAGAGGGCAAACGGAAACCATAAGTGACCAAATTTTCTTTACGTGATCTATCGCCTTTATACATACCGCCAATTTGCGGAATCGTCACGTGACTTTCATCAATCACCATTAAGGCGTCTTTAGGCAAATAATCAATTAAGGTCGGCGGCGGCTGACCTGGGCCTCGCTGCGATAAATAACGCGAATAGTTTTCGATACCACTGCAGTAACCCAGCTCCAACATCATTTCGATATCTAACTTGGTTCGCTCTTCAAGACGCTGCGCTTCAACCAATTTATGCATCGCACGCAGCTCTTCTAAGCGCAACTTAAGATCGATTTTGACTTGCTCAATCATCTCCAATACCCGTTCGCGCGGAGTAACATAGTGCGATTTCGGATAAATCGTTACCCGCGATGGGCGACTCAACGTCTCACCGGTAAGCGGGTCAAACCAGACAATCTTTTCAACTTCGTCATCAAACAATTCGATACGCACCGCATATTCTTCGGCTTCAGCTGGAAAAACATCAATCACTTCGCCACGCACACGAAAAGTTCCACGCCACAACTCTATGTCGTTTCGCGTGTACTGCATCGCCGTCAGACGCTGCAAAATATCGCGCTGTTTAATGATGTCACCCAAACGCAACTGTAAGATCATCTTAAGATACATTTCTGGATCACCTAAACCGTAAATCGCAGAAACGGTGGCAATCAAAATAACATCTTTGCGTTCTAGCAAGGCTTTGGTGGCGGAAAGACGCAACTGCTCAATTTGCTCGTTGACCGATGAGTCTTTTGCAATGTAGGTATCCGATGCCGGGACATAGGCTTCGGGTTGGTAATAATCATAATAGGAAACAAAATACTCGACCGCATTGTGGGGAAAAAAGCCTTTCATTTCGCCATATAACTGAGCGGCCAGCGTTTTGTTGTGCGCCAATATAATCGTTGGCCGCTGTACCTCGGCAATCACATTTGCAATGGTAAACGTTTTACCCGAACCGGTTACGCCCAGCAAAGTTTGATAGGCTTCACCGGCTTGCAAACCCTCAACCAATTGGGCGATGGCACTGGGTTGATCACCATTTGGTGCATAACTGGAAACCAAATCGAATGTCTTATCACTTTTCGCCACAATTAGTCCTTTTTAACGCCGAGTAAATCCAGTAAAATGCGGCCTAATATTTTTGTAAAAGAGCCAATGATTTTACGCCCCTCCCTAATCCACGCCAATCTCGTCTGGTGTGCGTATTATACAAGCTCGAAAATGTGTGGAGAAAAACAATCGATGAGCATCTTATCTGACCGTGTCAAGCGAGTAAAACCCTCTTTAACGCTTGTTATTACCGCAAAAGCAGGCGAGATGAAACGCGCAGGCAAGGACATTCTTAGCTTAGGTGCAGGGGAGCCCGATTTTGATACACCAGCGCACATTAAAGCCGCTGGAATTGCTGCCATCGAAAACGGTGAAACACGTTATACCGCAGTCGACGGCACAGTGGATTTAAAGAAAGCGATTCAGGCCAAATTTAAACGCGATAACGACATTGACTATCAACTTGACCAAATCTTAGTCTCATCCGGAGGCAAGCAGAGTTTTTACAATTTGTGCCAAGCGGTATTAAATGATGGCGACGAAGTGATTATTCCTGCGCCTTACTGGGTTTCTTATCCAGATATGGCTTTACTGGGTGGCGCTACGCCGGTCATTATCAATGCAGGCATCGAACAGGGCTTTAAAGTCACCGCACCACAGTTGGAAGCTGCGATTAATGCAAACACTAAAATTGTCGTGCTAAACAGCCCATCGAATCCTACAGGTGCAGTCTATACCGCTGACGAACTGCAAACTATTGGCGAGATGCTGGAAAAATATCCACATGTGCTGATCGCCTCAGACGATATGTATGAACATATTATGCTTGGCGATAAAAAATTCACCAATATTCTGCAAGTCTGTCCACAACTTAAAGAACGCACCATCGTTTTAAATGGTGTTTCTAAAGCCTATTCAATGACCGGTTGGCGCATTGGTTACGCTGGCGGGCCTGTGGCGATTATTGCAGCCATGCGTAAAGTACAATCGCAAAGCACGTCCAACCCATGCTCGATTTCGCAAGCCGCGGCAGTTGCCGCACTCAATGGTTCGCAAGAGTGTATCCAAACCATGTTAGTGGAGTTTAAAAAACGCCATCTTTATGTGGTAGAACGTATCAACACCATCCCTGGATTTAAGTGTATCCACGCGGATGGCGCTTTTTACGCCTTTATGAATATTTCAGAAGCAATGCAGATAAAAGGCTTTAAATCTGACGCCGACTTTGCCAGCGCCTTACTGGAAGAAAAACTGGTTGCCGCCGTGCCAGGCTCTGGTTTTGGTAGTGAAGGCCATTTGCGTATCTCATTTGCGACCAGCATGGAAGTGTTAGTTGCGGCTTTAGATCGCATCGAAGCCTTTATGCAAGCCAATTAAACTTTTCACTCAAATCGAGTCAATCAAACCGCTAAACCGTAAACCGTTTTGGCGGTTTTTTATTTATAAAAGACCGGAAATCCATCACTCTAACGCCAAGTAATCCCCAATTGCTGCGCTTGCTCTGCGCTGTAACGCTCGCGCAGAAACACCGCAAAACGAGGCAAACCATACTTGGTATGACCATTATATTGAAAAGTCACCACCGCTCCGATTTGAGGTGGCTGCTGGCGCTGCTGATCACTCAACCCTGAGCCTAGCCGTATGAGGGTACTTTGCTGAAGATTCAACTGTGGAAATAAACGTGCTTTTTGGCGATTGAGTAACACACATTCCAAAGCACCAACGGAATTGGCTAAACGCCCCTTTCCAGCAAGATAACCGCGCACCACGCATTCCGCTTCAGACCGAGGTTTGATTTTTATCGTGGTATGTAAACGTCCTGTTTGAAAAGCTTGCGAAGCATCCCGAACAATAATACCTTCACCACCCAAATCGATAATTTGCTGATAAAACTCCTGCAATTGTCGATACTGGCTCACCGGATACTGCTCCACCGGCTGGATTTTTGATACCGAAAATCGCTGAAGATAGTTTGTTAATCGCTCCATTCGCTTCTGCAATCCTCCAGACGCCTGCGGTACCTCAAACACCTTATAGTATGCGTTAGACCACGAAGGATTAAAAAAAGACGTGGGTTGCAAACTGCTTAACACCATCTGATTCACCTCATCAAAACGGGCTGTACCTAGCCACAGTTCACCATCCAAAGCAAAATCAGGAAAGTCCTTTAAAAAATCTGCCGGCGGAAAAATTTGCTTACCTTGTTTGGTACGTAATGTTTTACCATCCCAAAGTGCACGAACCCCATCGTATTTTCGGCTCATCATCCAATCCGCTTGGCCATAAGCCGCATCATTAAATAAAGTCCGTGCTACCTGAATCTCCATAGCAACCGGTTTAAATACCGCGACCTCTGTGGCCAAACTGGTCGTAGGCAGAAACACAACACTTAAACTTGCACACAACAAAACGCCCAGCATAGCTAGGCGTACTAAGGAACAAAACGGTCGTTTAGTGGGCATACAACTAGACCCTATTGATCACTAAAACGTAAATCTTGCTGGATTCTCTCTAAGGTTTTAGGCCCTACTCCTTTTACCGCCAACAAATCTTCAGATTTTTGACATGGATTCTTCTGACAGTATTCCGCAATGCGTTGCGCCTTGACCAAACCGATGCCCGGCAAGGCACTGGCAATTTGTGCGCTATCTGCACTATTAACGTTCACCGGCGCCGCGTGGATTGCACAAGGCGCTACTCCTAAAACAAAACTAATGATAAATATTGACTTAAGTTTCATAAACCACCTCAAAAATAGAATTATTTATCGTATGAGACTGGTCAAATAATCGACTTAAAAAATATAATCTAGCCAGCCACCATTTAACTTTGTACACTAAAATAAAAACTTTTTTCTTAGAAGTTATTAATCAGACAATACAAAATATATTAATAAAAGCTTTCTAAAATATTCTTATATAAATACTTTTATACCCTGGCACTGGCAGTCATCTAAATAGCCATCCTATAAAGTCAACAATACCGCTACTTTTCCAATAATTAGCATTTCATTATTTAATTAAATAATAAAACTACGTAATTAGTCTTATTGCAGGGATGCATAAAAAAATAAAATATTAGCGATTAAGAATATTAATATTTAATAATTTCACAATATTATCAACAACTTATAACAGAAGAATCCTAAAGAAAACATAAGAAAACTCCGAAATAAGTACTTTTCTGTAAGGTCATAAAAATTTATTAAATGCCTTTAGAGTAAATTTTGTTTAAGGTGTCCACAGTCGCATTAAATCGGAACCAAAATGATGATTCATTTAACCAATCAATTTATATCTAAGCCAAAAAAATGGTTACTCGTCAGCAGTATTGCTTTATTTATGATCCCTTTTTTAACGCAAGCGAATGAGTTCAGTTCAAACGGTATTCAAATTGGCGAAGTTGGGCAGAATGTTTATGATCAACAAGTAATATTGGGTGGCACGGTTATCCCCTTCAAAGAAGTGATGATTACCGCGCAAACCGCTGGTCAAATCGATTATTTAGCAGGGATTGAAGGCGATGTTTTTCAATCCGGTACCTTATTAGTCGCAATCAATGACGCGGCTCTGCGCGCGCAGCGTGAAGCGGCACTTGCACAATGGAATCGCGCACAAGTCGCGCATCAAAATGCGATTACTCAATATAACCGAGAATTATGGTCACCTAAAACCGAACAAGCGATGCCGGGCATGGGACTGCCAAACCTAATGGATCAAATGTTTGCTCGTCCAATGCAAAATCAAATGGGCATGGGCGACAGCGAAGTGAGCAAACGTGCTGATTTAGCCAATGCCTCTGCCGTGGTACAACAATCACAAGCAGAAATCGCGATGATTAAGGCGCAAATTGATGAAATTGATGTGCGTTTAAATGACACTAAATCAACCGCGCCTTTTAACGGCGTTATTGTTGAAAAATTAGTTGAAGCTGGCGACACCGTTCAACCCGGACAACCTCTATTGGTCTTTGCCAAAAGCAATCATTTAAGCATCGAGATTAATGTTCCCGTCAATTTAATGTATGGCATCAATAAAGGACAAATTTTCCAAGCACGCATTGCTAACGGCTCACCGATTCCAGTGCGCGTTGCTCAAGTGTTCCCAATCGCGAACGGTCAACAACACACCGTTAAAGTGAAATTGGATTTGCCTTTAGGTGCGGCAGCAGCACCGGGAATGTATGCCCAAGTGATGGTTCACAATAGCCAATCTCAACAACAAAGTTTTCCAGTGATTCCTAAGTCAGCCGTCGTTCAACGCGGCAGTTTGCCAAGTGTCTTTGTTTACAACCCAGAAAATAACAAAGTCAGTATGCGTATTGTGCGCACCGGACAAGCGTCAAATGGTAACTATTTAAGCGTTTTGTCTGGCTTGCAAAGTGGCGAACAGATTGTTTTGAATCCGCCGGCTGGCATTGTTTCTGGCAGTGTTTTGCAAAACGGTCGTTTACTGACCACGACGCCCTAAGCATCGAACTGAGAACCTAACACTTACGATAATGATGTTTGCCGTACCCAATAGCGTAATAAGCGGCAAATTTTAAAGGAAAACACTCCATGGCGAACACCGAACAAAGTCACGACATTGCTGGCAATATCGCGCGCAACTATATCAACTCGCCAATCACGCCACTGTTTCTGATTGCCAGCTTTTTGATTGGTATCTTTGGTGTGATTTTCACGCCACGCCAAGAAGACCCCCAAATTTCCGTGCCTATGGCCGATATTATCGTGCAGTACCAAGGGGCTTCTGCGAAACAGGTTGAAGCTTTGGTTTCAGAGCCTTTAGAGCGTTTGCTTAAAGAAATTGATGGCGTCAAACACGTTTATTCGGCCTCTATGCGCGGTCAGAGTTTAATCACCGTTCAGTATGAAGTCGGTGAAAACATGGAAAAAGCACTGGTCAATCTGTACAACAAAATGTCGTCCAATGCCGATGTGGTTCCACCAGGCGTCAATCGCCCAGTAATCAAACCCAAAGGCGCTGATGATGTCCCAATGATCAGCTTTACCTTATCATCCGACACTCTGGACTCCGGACAATTGCGTCTGCTTGGGCTAGATGCTCTGCAATCACTGGGTGCCATTGACGGAGCATCGCAAGGCTATGTTATCGGCGGGGAATCAAACGAAATCAAAATTCAAGTTCTGCCAGAGAAACTGGCCGGCTATAACATCTCCTTAACCCAAATCGGGCAAGCAATTCATGCCGCTAACAGTGAAATCGAAACCGGTAATATTGAAGCCAACCAACAGGTCTTCACGGTCTACACCGGTGATTTCTTAACCAATGTCGAAGACATCGGCAACTTAATTGTCGGGATTCAGGACGGCGCCCCTGTCTATGTGCGCGACATCGCCAGCATTGTAGAAACCAACGCCGATGTTACTCGTCAAGTGAACTACTACACCGGTCAAGGTTACCAAGGGGAACGTCCTGCTATTGACGGTCGCAATGCCATCACCATCGCTTTAGCCAAAAAACCAGGTACCAATGGTGTCAGTGTTGCCAATGAAGCGATTGAGAAAATGGAGTCGCTGAAAGGGGTGATTATTCCTCCGGAAGTGGACGTCAGCATCAGCCGTAATTACGGTCAGTCCGCCAACGATAAAGTGAACAACCTAATCTTCAAATTATTTATCGCTACGGGTGCCGTCACCCTGTTAGTGTGGATGTTCCTTGGATGGCGTGCAGGAACGGTTGTCGCGATAGTGATTCCTTCAGTCATTCTAACAACCGTCTTTATGGCATGGATTTTAGGCTTCACCATTGACCGAGTCAGTCTATTTGCCTTGATCTTCTCAATTGGGATCTTGGTGGACGATGCGGTGGTGGTGCTGGAAAACATCTATCGTCGTTGGCTTATCGCCAACAATACAGAAACCTCAACGTCGGTTGAAGCGGTTGCAGAAGTGGGCAACCCGACGATTATCGCTACCCTAGCCGTAATTGCAGCACTGATGCCAATGGCCTTTGTAAGCGGCATGATGGGGCCATATATGGCACCCATTCCAGCACTTGGCTCAGTGGCTATGTTTATTTCACTGTTTGCCGCTTTCGCATTCACCCCTTGGCTGGCGATGCGCATTAAACCAAGCATGAAATACCTGCACAAAGCGGAAGAAAAAGAACATCAACAAAGTGCCAAATTTGAACGCTTTTTCCGCTGGATTTTAAACAGTCTGTTAATTGGTAAAGTGAAAGGCTGGGGCTTTTTGGTTGCCATTATTGCCGCTTTTGGTATCTCGATCTTCTTGATTTATGAAACCTTAGTGCCAGTCAAACTATTACCATTCGACAACAAACCTGACATGAGCGTGGTAATTAACTTCCCAGAAGGCACTGCCCTGCCGGTCACGGCAAACTTAACTCATGAATTGGTTAAGTCATTGCAAACCATTCCAGAAGTCAAAACGATGGAAAGCTATGTTGGCACAGCCGCGCCTTATGACTTTAACGGATTAGTGCGCCACTACTACTTGCGTCAAAACCCTTGGGAATCAGACATCCAACTGCATTTGGTTGGTTTAGATCAACGCAACCGTTCAAGCCATGAAATCGCCGAATTGATTCGTGAACAACTACGACCAATTGTGGCGCAAACCCCTGCGACCATCCAAATCGTTGAAATGCCTCCAGGCCCACCAGTACTGCAAGCTGTGGTCGGTGAAGTGTATGGCCCGGATAAAGCAACTCGTCAAGCGACCGCGCAAGCCTTAACCGATGTGTTCAACAGCGCAGACAACTTGAGTGATGTTGATAACTTTATCTCCAGTCCGCATCAGTCTTGGCGCTTTGTCATCGACAAGCAGAAAGCCTTAGAAAGCGGCATCAGTGTGGCCAATATCAACCAAACCTTACAAATGGCCATGGGTGGCTACCGACTAGGCGACGTCAAACAAGGTTTTGTCCGTGAACCGACTTACATCACACTTGAAGTTCCGTTAGATGTGCGTGTCGAATTTGCACGCCTTGGAAGCATTCCAGTGGTTGCCGAGAACGGCAATAAGGTGCCGCTTTCTGAACTGGGTCGATTTGTTCTTGAAAATGAACAAGGGGTGATTTACCACAAAGATTTGAAACCGGTTGAGTACGTCACCGCTAACGGCATTGGACGCTTAGGCGCACCAATTTACGGAATGCTAGAGGCCCAAGCGATTATCGACAACAGCGAATCACTAAACGGTTTAAAAGGCAATTTCATTAACCGTCCTGAAGGGGTTTCTGAACCTGGCTTTATGTGGGCAGGTGAATGGACAGTCACCTATGAAACTTTCCGCGATATGGGCTTAGCCTTTGGGGTTGCGCTGTTAATTATCTATATGCTGGTGGTTTGGGAATTTAAAAACTTCTTAATCCCATTAATTGTAATGGCTCCAATCCCGTTAACCCTAATCGGCATCATTCCTGGGCATTGGATTATGGGCGCGGAATTTACCGCAACATCGATGATCGGCTTTATCGCCTTGGCAGGGATTATCGTGCGCAACTCCATTCTACTGGTGGACTTTACCCGCCAAGAAATTACACACGGGCATCCAATCACTGAAGCGGTTATTCAAGCCTGTAAAGCGCGTACCCGTCCAATCATCATCACCGCTGCCGCTCTGGTATTAGGATCAAGCGTTATTCTGTTCGATCCAATTTTCCAAGGGATGGCAATTTCGTTGATGTTTGGTGTCGTGGTTGCCACGGTGCTTACGCTAGTGGTTATTCCGCTGGGTTGCGTCAGCGCGAGCGCCGCTTTCAAAAGCTACCAAGTCGTAACCGCGATGCCTGAAGCGCCGCTTGCACCGGTTGCTCCGGTCGAAAAAACCGAGGACAACACCCCTGAAAGCATCGTGCAAAGCAGCGATCCGCACCCAGAAGCACTGGCTCATGCACAAGATCGTGAACAACGCTTATCCGATTCGGCACAAGCCGCGCAAGAAATGACAATGCCAGTCAGCGAACAAAACACCATAGATTCACCTGATAAAACGAGCGACCCTTTATCAGACCATGCAGGTTTGCAACACGGCTCTAATCGCCAATCGCTTAGAGCTAAACAAGCCGCTAAAACCCACCTAAAGGAAGAAAGCGATGAAATCTAACTTACTTAAATTAACGATTAGCAGCCTGATTTGCGGTAGCGTCATTTCGGGTAGCGCGCAAGCACAAAACTTCTGGCCACAGCCAGAAAGCGCCTACCAATCGACGATTCAATCGCCGCAGTGGATTGACGCGAAAACCCAACCTGCTCAGACCGTTGCGGTCCAAAACGTCCAACGTCCAGCAATGCCGGTTATGCAAACTCGAGTTGCTAATTATCCACCAAACAACGGTTACTACATGCCGGCAAATAATGCGCCAAGCTATCCGTTTCCGCAGACCCATATTCAACCTGTGCAACAGAACGTAGCACCGAGCTACGCGCCGCAGCCACAGGTTCAAGCTGCGCCACCAGTAATGCCTCCGGCTTACAGCTACCCAAACAATATGGCTGCACCGCAAGCATTCCCACAACCATATGGTTATGCGCCTCAAGCGCAATACTACCCACAACCGGCTCCGCAACAAATGCCGCCAGCAGGCTACGCACCTTATGGTTATGCGCCCTATGGACCAGGCTATAACCAGCCAAATCAAGCTTGGAATAACGGTTGGCCAAACGGCAATGTTGTGCCATTCGGCAACTGGGGCAATATGGACATGGGGCACTGGAAAATGCCTAGCATGAACAATGGCCCTTGGAATAATGCTCCCTGGGGAAATAACACGAATCGTAATAACAATACGCCATGGAATAACTGGATGCCAAATATGAACGATATGTCGATGCCTAACTTCGACATGCCAAGTCCATCATTCAGCATGCCAACCATGGGAATGCCAGGTATGGGCGGCATGCCAGGAATGCCTGGTATGGGAATGCCGGGCATGGGCTGGTAAGCACATAAAATTAACAACCATTTTAACGACTTGGCGCGTTTGTACTCACGCATCAAGTGCAAATATTTAGAGTACTTTTTTAGGAGAATGAAACAATGAAATTAACAACAATCGCATTAGCTACCGCTGCATCTGCTTTCGCTTTAGGTTCTGCACAAGCAAACTGGGGCGGACCTTGGGGCAACAACCAAGGACAAGGCGTACAACAAAGCCAAGGCCAGGGTCAAGGACAAGGTCAAGCGCAAGGCGCTCAACAAGGTCAGGGTCAAGGACAAGGTGAAGGTCAGGCAAAAAGTGAAGGCCAAGGTAAAGCAAAAGGTTCTTTCAACTTTGGTTTTAATGCTGAATCTGATATGCAAGGTCAAGCTGATGGTCGTGGCCAAGGCAACCAAAACTATAACGGCAACCAAAATTACAACGGTTATGGCAATGGTTACGGAAACGGTTATGGCTACGGTTATGGTCAACCAATGTGGGGCGCACCATACGGTGGCATGCCTTACTACTACCCACCACAACCAATGCAAATGCAGCCAATGCCAATGCCGCAAATGACTATGCCACAAATGCAAATGCAGCCAATGCCTGCCCCCCACATGGCACCACAAGCTGCTCCAGCTGCAGCACCAGCTGCGCAACCTCAGGTTGAAGCGAAGCCGTAATCCGGTCATTTAAAAGCAGAGATAAGTCAAATTCCTTGGCTTATCTCTTTTTTTATGCGTTCTACTTTCCCCAACCGATTGCTCCAGTCGCTTGCGGAAAGGGGTTTGTCCGGCACTAACACCTCAAGGAGAGACTATGCCACTCATTCGCGTCTTACTTAATAACAGCTTCTGGATAGCACTATTGTTGCTGTTTGTTGCACTCTATATTTTCTATAACACTCCGCCAACCAGCACGCAGACCATAGAAAACTCAGCACCGACTCTCCCAGCCGAAATCCGTGTCGCGCCAAGCAATTTAGCGTCTCAGCAAAGCGCTGCGACTCCTGATAGCGAGCTCAAACCCGACGTAAATTCCGTTGCGCAAACCACTGCAGCAAACGACAACCTACAGAACGAAAACGCCACTCCGCCGATTGCAGAAGAAGCCTCCCCTTTAATCGAACCCTCCATTGCCGAAGCCCCGATCTTTCCCGGCGATGTTGAGATGGAACAAATTTTAGAAAGCGATTCATCTCCTGCAAACAGCACTGCGCAAACCGCTGAAATTTTGCCAAAACAGCTAACACCGGCTGAGTTGCAACAACAAATCCAACTGCTGTTACAACAAGCGCGGATCGCCGTGGAACAAAACGACCTGCAAACCGCACAAAACCGCTATACGCAGTTATTGCAAATACAACCTAATGCCAATCTACTCGGTGAAATCGCTAATCAACTATACCGTCTGGGATATCACGAAATGGCAGAATATGCATGGGTTGAGGCATTCAACTTTCTATTGTACGAACAGCGCCCACAAGAAGCGCAGCAGCTCAGCGCACAGTTACGCAAGCTTGCGCCACAAGCCTATCGCATGATTATTCAGCAACACCCACAATATTCCGCTACGCCACGAGCGATGCAACCAACTTATCCTGCCTACCCCAGCCAAAAGCCGGAAATGCAGAATAATGGACAATACTATGGTGTGCCTTACACCCCGAACACACCACAACAATAAAAAAACAACACTAAAAAATAATATTTAAGGCTTCGCTATGAACACCAACTCCGAACAACTGGCTGATCTACAGATCCAACAAGCAAAAAATTTAGATAAATTGGCACAGACCATGACTTACGGCATTCGCCGTTGGGAAAAAGTCATTTATCCGATGATGGTCGCATTCATCGTTTTGGCTATTTACGGTTTCTACCTGATTTACAACGTCACTCGAGACATGAATCAAATTACTCAAAACATGACCGCAATGACCGGTGCCGTTGTGGATATCACCAAAACACTTGACCAAAAAATGAATCAAATTGATCATCAGATGGGTGCAATCAACATTCATATGGATAAAATGAATCAAAACATCCGTGCGGTTCCCAACTTAGACAAAAACATCGCACAGATCACCAGCTCGATACAAGAGCTAAACCAACACATACTCACAATGAGCGATAATATGCACCAAGTAAACCAAAGCATGACACAGATGAATCAATCGGTTTACAGCCTAAATCATGCCGCGACCCGCATGAGTGGTAATTTAGGTGAACTCAATCGCAACATCTCGGTTCCGATGGGCACGTTTAACTCGATGATGCCATGGTCTTTTATGCAAAATAATCAAAGACCCACGCCAAACTACTATGCACCCGCACCACAAGTTCCCGGCGCCCAGCCACAATCGTCAGCACAGGAAAGCCAATAAATGACTCCCAAAGAGCGTTACCAAAAACTTGAACAGCTGCTTAGCCGCGAAAATCCGGTATTACTGAACATTATCCAAAGCTACAAAGATTTGGATAAAGTTGGACGACGTACCGGCCTGCTCAACAAAAATCAGTCCTATGCCGAACAGATTTCTTGGTGGCCGCTGATCTCAGTTTTGGGAACTTTCTCTGCCGGAAAATCCAGTTTCATTAATCAGTACATTGGCAAAACCATGCAGGCCACAGGCAATCAAGCAGTGGACGATAAATTCACGGTAATTTGTCATGGCAACGAAGATGACGTCACCACCCTCCCAGGGCTGGCACTGGATTCTGATCCGCGCTTTCCGTTTTACGGCATGAGCCAACAAATCGATAAGGTGGAACTCGGTGAAGGCAGTCGCATCGACAGCTATCTACAACTCAAAACCACTAAAGCTGAGCATTTACGCGGCAAAATATTAATTGACTCACCGGGGTTTGATGCCGATTCGCAACGAGATGCCACCCTGCGCCTAACCAATCACATTATCGACCTGTCTGATTTAGTGTTAGTGTTTTTTGACGCTCGCCACCCTGAACCAGGGGCAATGCGTGACACCCTTCAACACTTGGTCGCCTCAACCCGCAAACGCCACGATTCTGACAAAGTACTGTATATCCTTAACCAAATCGACACTGCGGCGAAAGAAGACAATCTTGAAGAAATTATTGGTTCATGGCAACGCGCCCTCTCATCCGAGGGGCTGATTGGCGGAAACTTTTACGCCATCTACAACGAAGCCGCCGCCAATGCGTTTTCCAGCCAAGCAATCAGCGAACGCTTTCAGCGCAAACGCGATAACGACTTGGCTAAAATTATTCATCGTATGGACAAAGTCAGCGTTGAACGCAGCTATCGAATTGCACGCGCGCTGGAAAACATCGCCAACGATATCGAACAACAGCAAATTCCACGCATTCAGCAAGAACTGCAAAAATGGCGTTCACGCGTACTGCTAACCGACGCTCTTGTCTTTAGCAGCTTGGCGGCACTCATTAGCTTTAGTCTCTCCACGTTTGGTGCCTTTGAGCAGCCAATCAGTGAATGGCCAATTGTGGCTGCCATGCAGACCTCAAGCTTGCTTGGCAGTTCGGTTGCTGTGGCACTGTTCTTATCGGTATTTGCTGTGCATCACAGCGTGCGCTACAAACTTGCGCAGTGGCAACAAAAAAGTTTACACAAGCAAGGATTGGTTAAAATCGCAAATGGTTTAGCGCATAGCACCCGTTTTTGGCGTGGTATGTTTCACACGGCACCGCGTGGTTGGAATTACGGCTCTCGTAAACTACTAAATAAAATTAGCAGCGCATCAAAAAGCGCCATCCAAAAACTCAATGACCAGTACACCAACCCTTCAGGCAACGATAAAGTACCTTCAAGAAGCACGGAACCGACATTTGAAAAAAATTCGGACACACTCCCAGCCGACACCCCTCTTAGCGCAAAATAATTCGCTGCTTTGGTTTTTTATCAGGCAAAAAAAACCGGCGGGAACGCCGGTTAAAAACCTAAATTAAGAGGTCAAAAAAATTGAGACCAAACCTTACATTAAATCAAAGGTTTTGCTGATGCCAATCAACAAATAATTCTTATCTTTAGCACCCGCATTATTCTGACCAATCACCGCATTTGCGGTCAAATCCAAACCGTATGCCAAAGTACGCGCATAACCGATATCAAAATACCCCACGCTATCCGAGAAGGACTGATCTTCGTATCTGCTCAAACCGTAAGTCAAAGCGATACCACTTAGGTATTGATCTAAATCGACCGTCAATGACATATGGTTATAGTTCTGATTATCTGCCGCGGTACGATCTAAACCAAAATCAACATCAAAGGTTGCAATATCATAACCAACCGCAAAATTCACTTCTTGAAACGCATTAAAACGGCGATTTTTACTGCCAATGCCATCAACATAGTTGTAATTGGTGTAAGCCACATCAAAATCAAAAGCTTGCAGCTTACCGCCCCAACCAACGTAAAGATCGTACTCTTGCTCGCTAGAATCGACATTACTCGCCCAAATACCTGCGTAAACCCCATTGCTGTTTTGATAATCAAGACTGCCTTGCAACGCTGGATAAGCGCCATCGCTCTGCTCAACACCACGGAAAACATAGTTACTGACCGCACCAATTGTGGCACTCATGCCAGCATCTGCCTGAGCAACCGAGCTAGCACAAACAGTCGAGGTACCAACCGCAAGGGCCAGCGCAAAAGAATTAAGCGTAAATTTCATAAAGGTCTCCAAAGTTACCGGCTTAAATAGTTGCGCAGCATATCTAAACACGAGACAAACCGTCTGTCGCAAGGCTATTTAAAATCAAAAGGTTAAGAATTTGTAAAACTAAAAACGCAGCGATTCTAAGGAAACACAGAATAGATCCCGATTGACTTCAGCGCAAGATCACCTGTTTTTGTCAGGTCTAGGCATGACTGGAAACAGCCGCCTTGCTCAGCTAAACGCTTCAATGCCTAAAGCCATTTAGACTTGTTCTGTGTCTACCTAAAGAAATGGCTAGAAGAAAACTAGCGGATTTTACAGACTTTGGTGCAAAGCTTGCACCAAATTTCAGAAAAAATTATTGCTGATTAAATGCCTCAATCTGCTGACTGGCTTGCTGTAAATGATCCGACAACCCTTGCTCTAGTTGCCGAAATAACGCAACCAATGCCTCACCTTTCGGCGTTAAGACACTGCCACCGCCGGACTTACCACCTTGCGCTTTTGCAACCAACGGTTGCTCGTAAATCTCATTGAGCTCATCCACCAACTTCCAAGCTTTTTTATAAGACATTCCCATCTCTTTGGCCGCTTGATTCATCGAACCGTAACGAGCGATATTCTCCAATAATTCGACGCGTCCAATGCCGATAAAACTCCGGTTCTTACCTTTAATCCACAAACGTGCGTGCAACCAATCCGAATAAGCTCCGCCTGGAATTTTATCCTGCTCAGCCAATTCAGCGGCTTGACTGGCGCCCAGCGCAGCAGTTTTATCAGCCAAAAGCGTCATGCGATTCCCTAACCTTTAATCCAATACAAACATCCAAGAAGACACAAAATAAGTGCCAAAGCGTACAAATCTTATCAACAATTACCGAAAAGATTGACAATCTTTTACGGACTTAGGAGGATATAGCCACCTTTGTCGATAATTTACGGCAAAAAATGCAAATATGTGAAAATTCGCAGCGTTACTTCGGCAGCGCACGATTCAATAAAGGAAAACACATGAACGTTGGTTTATTAGATCGCAGTATTCGTATTGTTTTAGGCGCAGCTTTGATTGCTTTGGCCTACTTCGACATCATTGGCGTTTGGGGTTACATCGGTGCAATTCCGTTGTTCACCGGACTGGTCAAATGGTGTCCGCTTTACACGCTACTTGGCGTGCAAACCTGCCCAGTACACGCGCACATCAAATACGAAAAATAATCGATTCAAGCCGCTAATGTCATACCATTAGCGGCTCTCCACAACGAAAAGCGCTCATGCAAAACTCTCCTCATATTACCCTTGTCTGCGGCACCTTAGGCGCTGGAAAAACCACATTACTGTCACACCTTTTTAGCCAAAAACCCGCCACGGAAAACTGGGCAGTGATTGTCAACGAATTTGGTGCCATTGGCATAGACCAAGCGATTTTACAAGCCAAAGGCGCTGTGGACATCCAACAAATTCCGGGCGGCTGCATCTGCTGTAGCGCACTCGGTGAACTACAAAACCAACTGCAACAACTGATTGATAGCAATCGTTATCAACGTATTTTGATTGAACCAACCGGCCTAAGCGAAGTCGATTCTCTCGTCGATATGATTCGCCAACTCAATCTACACAACCCAGTACAACTGGATAACATTATCTGCGTCTTAGCCGCAGATGAAGTTGACGCCTCGCGGTGGCACACACAGTTAAGCTGGCAAAATTTGGCCAATATGGCCGATATTTTAGTGTTCAATAAAACCGATCTTTGCTCAACAACACAACTTGCTCTGCTGGAACAACTCGGCGCGCAACTCTATCCACCCAAACACCAATTGCTGTTTACCCAGCAAGCGCAACTGCCTTTGGCGGCGCTGCAGAGTGCCAGCCGACCAACTCAAGCGTGGGTATTTTCTCCCAGCGTTCAACCAAAATTCGGTTTAACCGCACAGAGCCAGCACTTCATCCAAACTCAAACACAATCACTCTCTTTTGAACCGCATCCAATGCTACAAGACTTCCAACTCCAAACGTCTGCAGAAACGCTTAGCATTGGCTGGCGTTTTTGTGAACAAGCCGTTTTCGATTGGCGCGCCCTGCAAATGCTGTTTGAAAGCTTACAACAACCAGCACACGGCACCCTTCTATTACGCATGAAAGGCGTCTTTCGAGTCGGTAAACCTTGGATGCTCTTTCAATGGCGTAACCAACAACTGAGTCGTGAAATCATCGCCTATCGGAACGACTCACGCGTCGAGTTTCTGTTCACCCCCGTAACGCAAGAGGACCCAAGTCAACAAGCGATTGAAATATATCAGAAATTACTGAATTGTCTGCAAGTCCCTGCCTAGCTGGTCTCAAGAATAGGCAAGTTTTTTTCAACAAAAAAATGGCGTAATTACACTAGTTTTTTTTTAAAGTAAATAAAAAAAATTTTCTTTTTTTCTATGCACTATTCACAAAGTTATCCACAGATTTATTCGCCGCAAAAAGGCCGATATATTCAGGGCTTAGCAACACTGTCCACAGGTGTGTGGATAAAAAATTGTGAATTATCCCCAGACTCTTAACACTTGCGGCAAAGGCCATTTTCCACTATATTCTGTGCAGCATTGCCAATAGGCAACTACATATAGTAGGCTTTAGCAAGAAGCACACAGGCAATATAGGCCATTTATTTAACACAGCATTACCTAAGTAATCGCTAAGCCTATGAAATACCAATTAAATCCGTCAATCGCATAAATTTTACGCAGCGAAATTTATACACAGGTTAAAAGATCCGTCCATGAGCCAGCCAAATATACTTGTCACCAAACGCAACGGCACTACCGAGCCAATCGACCTTGAGAAAATCCATCGTGTGATTAACTGGGCCGCCAGCGGCTTGGAAAATGTTTCGGTTTCCGAGGTGGAACTGCGTTCGCACATCCAGTTCTATACCGGCATCAAAACCGCCGATATTCATGAAACCATCATTAAATCGGCTGCGGATCTGATTTCGGAAACAAGCCCAGATTATCAACATCTGGCCGCACGTTTAGCGATTTTTCACCTGCGTAAAAAAGCGTTTGGTCAGTTTGAACCGCCGCACCTGCAAAACCATATCGAAGCGATGACCGAACGTGGCGTTTATGACCGTCAAATCATTCAGGACTACAGCAAGGACGAGCTGTCTGAATTAAATGACTACATGGACCACGATCGCGATTTAACCTTTAGCTACGCGGCAGTCAAACAACTGGAAGGCAAATATTTAGTACAAAACCGTGTGACCAAGCAGATTTACGAAAGTCCGCAGTTTATTTATATGCTCATTCCGATGTGCTTGTTTGCTCACTATCCGCCAGCCACACGAATGCAATATGTTAAAGATTTTTATGATGCGGCATCGTTATTTAAGCTATCGCTCCCCACCCCTATTATGTCTGGGGTGCGCACGCCAACTCGTCAATTTAGCTCTTGTGTGTTAATCGAATGTGGCGACTCACTGGACTCAATAAACGCAACCTCATCGTCGATTGTGAAATACGTTTCGCAACGTGCCGGTATCGGCGTCAATGTTGGTCGCATCCGCGCACTGGGTTCAGAAATCCGTGGTGGCGAGGCGTATCACACTGGAATGATCCCGTTTATCAAACACTTCCAAACAGCGGTTAAATCTTGCTCACAAGGCGGCGTGCGCGGCGGTGCGGCCACGCTGTTCTACCCTATTTGGCATTTAGAGGTTGAATCTCTCGTCGTCTTGAAAAACAACCGAGGGGTTGAAGAAAACCGTGCACGTCATCTTGATTACGGTGTCCAAATCAACAAGTTGATGTATCAACGTATGTTGCAAGGCGGTCTTATTACCCTATTCAGTCCATCGGACGTTCCAGGACTGTATGACGCTTTCTTTGCAGACCAAGCCGAATTTGAACGTCTGTACAGCCTCTACGAAGCCGACTCGAGCATTCGTAAAAAGCAGGTTAAAGCGATTGACTTGTTTACCCAAGTTGCTCAAGAACGCGCGCAAACTGGGCGTATTTACATTCAAAACGTCGACCACTGCAATACGCATAGCCCGTTTGATGCCAAAGTAGCACCGGTTCATCAATCGAATTTGTGCCTAGAAATCGCCTTACCAACCAAACCATTGAACTCAGTCGAAGATCCAGATGGTGAAATCGCACTCTGTACACTTTCGGCATTCAACTTAGGTGCATTGGAAAATCTTGACGAATTGGAAAAACTCTCGGATTTGATTGTTCGCGCACTCGACAGCTTGCTGGATTACCAAGATTATCCCGTTCCTGCAGCACACCGCGCCAGCATGGGACGCCGCACTCTGGGTGTCGGCGTCACCAACCTAGCCTATTACCTCGCGAAAAACGGCACCAAATATTCGGACGGTTCTGCAAACGGATTGGTGCACCGCGCATTTGAAGCCATCCAGTACTACCTACTGAAAGCGTCGAACAAACTAGCCGCAGAACTGGGTACCTGCGAATATTATAATGAGACCACCTACTCGCAAGGTATTTTGCCGATCGACACCTATAAAAAAGAGCTTGATAGCGTTTGTAATGAACCTTTGCACCTGGATTGGGAAAGCCTGCGTGCCGACATCAAAGAGCACGGCCTGCGTAACTCGACCCTGACCGCGTTGATGCCTTGCGAAACGTCTTCGCAAATAACCAACTCGACCAACGGTATCGAACCACCGCGTGGCTTTGTCTCAGTAAAAGCCTCAAAAGATGGCATCCTAAAACAAGTTGTACCCGGCTTTAAAGAACATCGCCAAAACTATGAACTGCTGTGGACGATTCCAAATAATCAGGGCTACTTGCAGTTAGTGGGCATCATGCAAAAGTTTGTTGACCAAGCGATTTCCGCCAACACCAACTATGACCCAGCCAAATTTGATGAAGATAAAGTACCGGTCAAACTGATTCTGCAGGACCTGCTGTATGCTTATAAAATGGGCTTAAAAACGCTGTACTACCACAACACTCGTGATGGTGCCGATGATAACCACGAAGACGACGGCTGCGCTGGCGGAGCTTGTAAACTGTGATTGTGACGTCTTAAACATTCAACAATTATTGATCCCTTATAGCGATACGAAAAAAGCCCCCAAAGAATTAATTCTTTGGGGGCTTTTTGTTATCCGTCATGCCTGTTCATCACTGTATAACAACACCTTTAAAATCGCACCACATATAAACATTTAAGCACCAATTAAAACCAAAAAAATTCTAAATTACAGTAAAACACCCCTTTAATTACAATTAACCAATTGATTTAAAACACTTATCCAACATTAGGCACAACTAAAGCTTTAAGTAGTCGTTACGGTTTTTAATCTTGCACTATCTTAGGAGACTTTCCAAAATGTCGATGCTTCACAAGAATTTTAAAATTGGCGCACTCACCCTCGGGCTAATCACCGCTGGATTTGCACAGGCCGCAGATACGATTAAAGTTGGCGTACTGCACTCCCTTTCAGGCACCATGGCGATTTCTGAAACGACGCTTAAAGATACCGTTTTAATGCTGATCGAAGAGCAAAACAAAAAAGGCGGTGTATTGGGTAAAAAACTCGAAGCCGTTGTGGTTGATCCAGCCTCTGATTGGCCGCTATTTGCTGAGAAAGCGCGCGGCTTAATTGAAAACGACAAGGTCTCTACCATTTTCGGTTGTTGGACATCGGTTTCACGTAAGTCGGTATTACCGGTCTTGGAAGAACTCAAAACGCCGCTGTTCTATCCAGTACAGTACGAAGGGGAAGAGTCCTCTAAATATGTATTCTATACCGGTGCTGCGCCAAACCAACAAGCCATTCCAGCAGTGGATTATTTAATGAACGAGGTTGGCGCAAAACGCTGGGTACTGGCCGGAACAGACTATGTTTATCCGCGTACCACCAACAAAATCCTCAAAGCTTATCTGATGTCCAAAGGCGTTGCGGAAAAAGACATTATGATTAACTACACCCCTTTCGGGCATTCAGACTGGCAATCTATCGTTTCAGAAATTAAATCATTTGGTTCAACCGGCAAGAAAACAGCCGTGGTCTCAACCATTAACGGGGATGCCAACATTCCTTTTTATAAAGAATTGGGGAACCAAGGACTTTCTTCAGAAGACATTCCTGTCGTCGCTTTCTCGGTGGGTGAAGAAGAGCTATCTGGCTTAGACACGAAACCTCTAGTCGGTCACTTAGCCGCTTGGAACTACTTCCAAAGCGTGGAAGCCGATGCGAACAGTGAATTTATCGAAAGCTGGAAAAAATTCGCTAAAAACGATAAACGCGTCACCAATGACCCGATGGAAGCCACCTATATCGGCTTTAATATGTGGGTAAAAGCAGTTGAGAAAGCAGGAACAGATAAACCAGACGCCGTGGTCGATGCGATGATTGGTATTTCAGTCCCCAACTTAACAGGCGGCTATTCCTCAATGATGCCAAACCACCACATTACCAAACCGGTATTGATTGGTGAAATCCAAGAAAACGGTCAGTTTGAAGTGGTCTCGTCAACGCCGGGCTTAGTGGTCGGCGATGCGTGGTCAGATTTCTTACCGGATTCAAAAGACTTAATTTCTGATTGGCGTGCGCCACTAGAGTGCGGTAACTACAATGTTAAAACCGCAAAATGCTCTGGTCAAAACTTCTAATCTCGTTTAATCCAAGCCCAGTGATCGCACTGGGCTTTTTTGTGGATACGACCTATGCTTATACGACTACTCACCTTGAGCTTCTTGATGCTGCTCACCCAGACAACTTGGGCGCAAAGTATTAACGACGAACAACTTCGTTCGGAGTTGCAACAACTCACCAATGCAAAACTTAGTACCAACGAACGCGTTATCACCGGACTAAGCGACCAAAACCACCCACGATTAGAGGCAATTTTTAGCGCCTACTTAAACGACAATCTTTACTATGTACAAAGCACGAAACAACTGATTATATTAACCAGCAATCAATCGCCTTATTCGGCATTAGATGCTTATACCGCTGATGCACTCAACCCTATAGACGCTGCACTCATTAAAAAGGTGCGCAGCAAAAACAAAATTCGGCAAATGCTCCGCGCCGCCATCTCTAAGCTGCAACTGACCGATGCCAATCCGGAAAAACGCTTGCTCGCCGCGCAAAATATCCGCAGCAATGCCTCGGAAAATGAACGACTTCTGATTGAAAACGCCTTACAAAGCGAAACCAATGAAACCATCCAGAACATTCTACAAGAGACGCTGTTAATCCTAAAAGTCAGTGACGACAAACAGAGTAAAGAAGAACGCCTAAGTGCAATTACAGAGCTCTCCGACGCTCTAAGCAACGAAGCGATACAAGCTTTACTGCCCTTACGTGCGAAAAATTCACAGGGCGAATTTACCCAAGACATTGAACTGGCTAACGCCGCCGATAAGGCGATCAAAACCATCGAATTTCATCGTGACCTATGGAGCCATGTGGAAACGTTCTTTTTTGGTTTAAGCATGGGCTCGGTACTATTACTTGTGGCAATCGGTCTCGCGATTACTTTCGGAGTCATGGGCGTGATTAATATGGCGCACGGTGAGATGATTATGATTGGTGCCTATACCGCTTTTGTGATGCAACAAATCATGCCCGGATTTATCGCGCTGTCCATTTGGATTGCTATTCCCATGGCATTCCTGACCGCCGCACTGGTCGGCATCTTGATTGAAAGACTGGTCATTCGCCATCTGTACGGCCGACCGCTGGAAACCCTGCTGGCCACTTTTGGTATCAGCCTGATTCTGCAACAGTTAGCGCGCACGATTTTCTCGCCGCTTAATAAAGAAGTCATCACGCCGGAGTTTCTTGCCGGCTCGCTGCAAATCAACGACGCGCTTTCCATCACCTACAGCCGTCTGTATATCGTCATTTTCTCGGTAATTATTTTCTTGGCCGTGCTATACATCATGAAATACACCTCGCTGGGTTTACAGGTGCGCGCGGTCACGCAAAACCGCCAAATGGCCAAAGCCATGGGCATTAACACCGACCGCATCGACATGATTACCTTCGGCCTCGGTTCAGGACTGGCAGGCATCGCCGGTGTCGCGCTGTCGCAACTGACCAACGTCGGCCCGAACCTTGGGCAAGCCTATATTATCGACTCCTTCATGGTGGTGGTTTTCGGCGGCGTCGGCAACCTTTGGGGCACCTTCATCGCCGCTTTCGCACTGGGCGAGCTGAATAAATTCATCGAGCCGTGGCAAGGTGCGGTTCTCGCCAAGGTGATTATCTTGGTACTGATTATTCTGTTTATTCAGAAAAAACCACGCGGCCTCTTTCCGAAAAAAGGCCGAGATGCGGAGGATTAATGGATGAGTGCGACAATGACTGCAACACAAAAACGTACCCCAGTACTGGTCAAACTGCTGGAACATGACCGCGGTGGCAAAATAACCATCAGCTTACTGATTCTGACCGCTATTTGGGTCAGCATCGCCAACTTAGTGATTCCGCCGGAATCGTTGTTTCACATCTCCGCTTACGGTGTCACTTTGCTCGGCAAATACTTCGCCTTCGCACTGCTGGCGCTGTCGTTGGATTTAGTCTGGGGCTATCTCGGCATTCTCAGCCTCGGCCACGGGGCTTTCTTTGCCCTCGGCGGCTATGCGATGGGCATGCATCTGATGCGCGAAATCGGCGATCGCGGTGTTTACGGCGATCCGGTTCTGCCCGATTTCATGGTGTTTCTAAACTATCAAGAACTGCCATGGTTCTGGTACGGCTTCGATAACTTCTTCTTCGCCATGCTAATGGTGATGTTCATTCCCGGGCTCTTGGCGTTTGTGTTCGGCTGGCTGACTTTCCGCTCTCGGGTCACCGGAGTGTATCTGTCGATTATCACCCAAGCCCTCACCTTTGCCTTAATGCTGGCATTTTTCCGCAACGACATGGGCTTTGGCGGCAACAACGGCCTGACCGACTTCAAAGACGTGCTCGGCTTTGATTTACAGTCCGACAGCACCCGCGTCGGCCTGTTTTTAATCACGGTCTTCGCACTGATTGTCGGCTATTTGATTTCACGCGCGATCATCACCTCCAAACTCGGCCGCGTGGTCATGGCGGTTCGCGATGCAGAATCGCGCGTGCGTTTCATCGGCTATCGAGTCGAACACTTCAAACTGTTTGTGTTTGTGGTGGCCGCGATGATGGCCGGCGTTGCCGGAGCTTTATATGTGCCGCAAGTCGGGATTATCAACCCGGCGGTGTTTTCGCCACTGTTCTCCATCGAGTTGATTATCTGGGTTGCTATCGGCGGGCGCGGTACTCTGTATGGCGCAATTCTCGGCGCGGTGTTGGTCAGTTTCAGTAAAACCTATTTCACTGGCGCTTTCCCGGAAGCTTGGCTTTATGCGCTCGGTGCGCTGTTTGTGCTGGTCACCCTCTTCCTGCCAAAGGGGATTTCCGGCATACAACAACAACTCAAGACGCAAAAATGGGTTAAAAAATTCACGAAGGAGAAGGTCAATGCAGCTTAGACGCGAACCGCAACATGGCCTAGAAAACGTCAAACTGGGCGACACTTTGCTCTATGTGAACAACATCAGCAAAAGCTTTGACGGTTTTAAAGCACTCAACAACCTCAGCTTAACGGTGAACGCCGGCGAACTGCGCTGCATTATCGGTGCCAATGGTGCCGGTAAATCGACCATGATGGATGTGATTACCGGCAAAACCAAACCTGATGAAGGCACGGTCATTTTCGGCAACGATATCGACCTGTTAAAAATGGACGAACCGGCCATTGCCAAAATCGGCATCGGGCGCAAATTCCAAAAGCCGACGGTCTTTCCGAACCACACGGTTTGGGAAAACCTGGAACTGGCAATGGAAGCGGACAAAGGCGTTTTCGCCACCCTGTTCGCCAAAATGAGTGGCGCACAAAAAGACAAATTAGAGCAAACCATCGAACTAATCGGCTTGAAAGAACAACCGAATTACCCTGCCGGCGCCTTGTCGCACGGTCAGAAACAGTGGCTGGAAATCGGCATGCTGCTGATGCAAAACCCGAAACTGCTGCTGGTCGATGAGCCGGTTGCCGGCATGACGCCGCAAGAAATTGACAAAACCGCCGCACTGCTCAACTCGCTCGCCGACGAGCATCATCACTCGGTAGTAGTGGTGGAACACGATATGGAGTTTGTGCGCTCGATTGCGCGTAAAGTCACGGTGCTGCACGAAGGCTCTGTGCTGGCGGAAAACAATATGGACGCGATTCAAGCCAACGAAGATGTCCGCCGCGTGTATCTTGGAGAATAACTGATGATTGAAATTGCCAACCTGAACCAATTTTACGGCGAAAGCCATACGCTTTGGGACATGAACCTAAACGCTGAACCCGGCAAAATCACCTGTGTCATGGGGCGCAACGGCGTGGGCAAAACCACGCTGATGAAAAGCATTATGGGCCTGCTGCCGTCTTCCGGCTCGATCAAATATCAAGGCAAAGAACTGATTGGTATTGCCCCGGAAAAGCGCGCCGAAATCGGTATCGGCTATGTGCCGCAAGGACGCGAAATCTTTTCGCAACTGACGGTCGAGGAAAACCTGAAAATCGGCCTACTGGCGCGCAAAGACAAGGTTAAAGAAGTTCCGCAACGCATCTATGAACTGTTTCCGGTACTCAAAGAGATGTTGCATCGCAAAGGCGGAGATTTATCCGGTGGACAGCAACAGCAACTGGCCATTGGCCGCGCGCTGTGTACCAACCCGTCGATGCTGATTCTTGACGAACCCGGCGAAGGCATTCAACCGAACATCGTGCAGATGATCGGCGAAGTGATTCAAAAACTCGCCAAGGAAGAAAACTTCACCATTTTATTGGTCGAGCAAAAGCTGCCCTTCTCGCGCAAATTCGCCGACCAATTTGTGATTATGGAGCGCGGTCGCGTGGTCGCCGAAAATACCATCGACCAACTCACCGACGAAGTGGTCGAACAATATCTATCGGTTTAGTGCCTTTCAAATCGAGGCGGCATTTAGAGGCCGCCGTTTTCACTTAGGCGATGCGCAACACCCCTTTGCCTTCAATACCGAAACGCTCTCTAAGCATTTGTGCATCATTGCGCAACCCTACTTTCAGCTTAAAGACCGAGGCGTAGTTTTCCAAACGAGCCTTGCTTAAAGCCACCCCGTTGACTAAACGGAAAATATCCACTGCCAAGAAATCCAGTCCTTGCGCTTGCAGTTGCAAAGCCAGCTGCTGCGCCTGCTCGGAAAGTACCTCGCCAAGCATATCCCATTCGCAAACCGCCGATGCTTTTTCCCAAACCAAAGCGCCGTATTGCTGCGCCAGAACAAAATCATTGGCGAGTTGCTGGCGCAAGGATTTATTCAATTGCGGACAGGCCGTCTCACCGGCATCGACCAGTGCATGCAGCGCATAAACCGCGGCTTGGGCGTGGGCGCGAACATCGGCGCGGGAAAAGGCGCGCATCGCCGCTCTTTCCGAGGCCGCACGTTCGACGGTGTTTGCAACGGCCGTCACCGCTTGGGCTAAGACAGTGGATTGAACTGTGCGCGCGGCAAACTCAGCGCAGCGTGAAGCGGTTCGCAAATTCGGAATGCCGTTGAAATTCTGCTGGGGGTTAGTCCCGCTCAGACAAAGCGCCCCGAACCAAGCAAAACGCTGATGCAATGGCATGGGATAGCGGTCGGTATCGCCGGCCATTAAAAGCGTGCTGATTAAGGCGCTGCGATAAGCGCACCAAACGATTGCTGACGGCTCTAGGAGTGCATAGTCGTCTTCGCAGGGTAGTGACGGTTCTTCCATAAACCCTCTCCTCATTGTAGTAGTGACTTCGTATATTCGTATAAATCTATATAAATTATATTTGTGTGATCTGCTTGATTAGCAAATTCTATATTAGTGTTTTTATAGCATAAAAATGCGCCGACCGATGCAAAAATAAACTGCTTGAATGCAAATTTATCTGCGTTACTATTTTTTACAGGGTGATTTTTCAGGGCGGAGGCATTGTCGCCATCGCCCAGAGTGGACTAAATGAACAAGTAAGGAACGACTGAATTTTTAACAGCATTGAATATTCGATTATCAATGGCAACTTAAGAAAGTAACAAGAAGCTGCCCACGCCCATCGAAGTTGCCCCCATAACGGCATAGCCGCCTCTAAGCAATTTTTGCGATTGCATCAGCCGTTTATTGACTAGCATTAAAGCAAAACCGAAGACCACAAAAATAATCGCCACACCTAAAGTAAAACTGACAATCATCATTGGCGTGACCGCTTGCTCGGAAAGCGCCGCCAGCGAGACCAGCATGCCGCGCGCACCACCGATCCCCATTAACACACCCAAAGTAGCCGCTGCGATCCAACCTTTTTTGGTTGTCGCTCCCGATTGACGAGCGTGCTCGTGAGACTTTCCGTACCAAACATGAATATGTTCATGCCCATTATGCGCGTGCTGACCAACATGAATACGATCCGCCGCAACCAAATACAACAGATAAGCACCCATCACTATCAAAAGAGAAACAGCAGCGATATCGCCCCAAGCCAGTAGCGCCTCAGAGAGATTGAATTGCTGCAATAAGAGCGCAAACAGATACAAACTCACGCCATGCCCGATGGCAAAACCGAGCGCCACCTTAAACACACGAGCGCGTTCACGGCCAATCGAGAAATCGGCAATTGCGGTGAGGTGATCCGGCCCGAAGGCGTGCAACATGCCATAAAAAAAGACGATGACGAATCCGGCTTCCAACATCACAGCATCCCTTTTTTAACGATAAACTCGACGACTTGCTCCATCCCCTCTTGTGTTTTCAGATTAGTGAATACATAGGGCTTATCGCCGCGTTGAAGCTTGGTATCGCGGTCCATCACACTCAAATCCGCCCCGACATAAGGCGCTAAATCGGTCTTATTGATAATCAGCAGATCGGAATGGGTAATCCCCGGCCCGCCTTTGCGCGGCAGCTTGTCGCCGGCGGCAACATCAATCACATACAGCGTCAAATCCGATAATTCCGGGCTAAAAGTGGCACTCAAATTGTCGCCGCCGGATTCGATAATCACCATGTCCAAATCGCGGAATGTCTCCTGCAACTCTTCAATCGCGGTGAGGTTCATCGACGCGTCCTCGCGGATGGCGGTATGCGGGCAACCGCCGGTTTCCACGCCGATTATGCGCGCCTCCTCCAAGGCACCGGCGCGAATCAAAATCTGTTGGTCTTCTTTGGTGTAAATGTCATTGGTCACCACCGCGATGCTGTATCGGTCGCGCATCGCCTTGCAAATCATTTCCGCCAAAGCGGTTTTGCCGGAACCGACCGGACCGCCAATCCCTAAACGTAATGCTTGTTTCATTTGTCTCTTCCTTTGTTATTTTTATGAACGGAACAGCCGCGAATATTGCTGTTCATGTTGCGCGCTTAAAATCGCAAAATTCGGCAGGCTCATGCCAACCAGATCATCCGGCAAGTCGATCGCCCGTTGCACCGCGTCCAAAATCGGCTGATCCATCCGCAACATCAACTGCTGCGCTTGCGTCTGCCCGAGCGAGCAAAGCTTCAAGAGCGCAGCAATCTGATTTTCCATCCACCCCCACGCAAAAGCGGTAAGGCTATCTTCTAGCGAAATTTGCCAGTGCTGGGCAAAACGCGCATAAACGATCGGTAGGGAGTTTTTACGCGCAAAGTTATCCGGTAAAGGAATTTCGAGCGGCGCGGCAAGGCGAATTAACGCCTGCGCTAAATGCGTGTCTTCTTGCAGAAGTTCTGCGGTTTCGCGCAGCGCACGGCTGTGGGCGATTAGGTCTGTAATCGCCGCAAAATCCTCGGTTTGCCAAGCGTGATAGGCGCGCACCAGCAAGGCCAAATCGTTGGGCACCAGCGTATGCCGCAACAGGGTTTGCAGCCAGTGTTGCGCTTGCTGCGCATCGGCCACCAAACCTTGCGCCACCGCCGCTTCCAAGCCCTGCGAATAGGCATAGGTGCCGATCGGCAGACTCGGGCTATTCAACTGCAAGAGTCGCAACAATTTCTGTTGCTGTGCAAAGGCCGACGACATACTAAGCAGATTCGTCTGCAAATCGGAGATTGTGCAGCGGCGCTAAGCGATTATCGTGGTGGTGATGCCCGCCGCCGTAAGCGCCGGTTTCCGGCTGAAACGACGCTTGTTCGGCGATGACCGTACCGCCCAACTGGCGCACCATATCGTCCAAAACATGGTCGTGACCATAGCGCAACCAAGTTGGCTCCACTTGCAGTGGCACATGGCGATTACCCAAATGATAAGCGATGCGCAAGAGCAAATGCGTATCCGCTGCGGTGATGGTGGAAACCCTTTCGGCAGCGGCTTTAACGGTGACTTTATAGCCCGCTTCGTTACTTAAAACATCACCCTCTTTGAGCACGGTACCGCGCGGCAAAAACAGCCCTGCTTCCTCACCGATATCCAATTCCACATGCAACCGACTGCGCTCACGCTGAGCAAATGTCAGGGTGACAAAACCCAAATCTTCGGCATTTTCTGGTGTTTGATTGACCTGATAAAACGCTTTCACAGAACCTCCTAAAATAAGAAATAGCGTTGCGCCAACGGCAGCTCGTCGAAGGGCTCGCAGATAATCACCTCGCCATCGACTTTCACCTCATAGGTTTCCGCATCCACGGTAATATTCGGCATCAAATCGTTGAGCACCATATCGGCTTTACCAATGGTGCGCGTCCCTCTGACCGGCTTGACCACCTTTTGCAAGCCGAGTTGCGCCGCCAAACCGCTGTTGTAAGCGGCTTGCGACAAAAAAGTAATCGACGTTTCGCTGACTGCCGAACCGGCACTGGCGAACATCGGACGGTAATGCACCGGCTGCGGTGTCGGAATTGAGGCGTTGGCATCGCCCATCGGCGCGGCGGCAATCATTCCGCCTTTAAGAATCATCGACGGTTTCGCGCCGAAAAACGCCGGTTTCCACAAAATCAAATCGGCAAACTTCCCGACTTCAACCGACCCAACATAGTCGGCAACGCCATGGGTAATCGCCGGATTGATGGTGTATTTCGCGATGTAGCGTTTAGCACGGAAATTATCCGCACCGCCGGCTTCGTCTTCGGGCAGAAAACCGCGCTGTACTTTCATTTTGTGCGCCGTCTGCCAAGTGCGGGTAATCACTTCGCCGACCCGCCCCATCGCTTGCGAATCCGATGAAATCATCGAGAAAGCACCGACATCGTGCAAAATATCCTCCGCCGCAATGGTCTCGCGACGAATCCGCGATTCGGCAAAAGCGACATCTTCGACAATGTTCGGATCCAAGTGGTGGCAGACCATCAACATATCCAAATGCTCGTCAATGGTATTGACGGTAAACGGACGCGTCGGATTGGTCGATGACGGCAGCACATTCGGCATTTTGCAAGCGACGATAATATCCGGTGCATGGCCGCCGCCCGCGCCTTCGGTATGGTAGGTATGAATCACCCGCCCTTTTAAAGCGCCGAGCGTCTCTTCGACAAAGCCGGATTCGTTTAGCGTGTCGGTATGAATCGCTACCTGCACATCGTATTGCTCGGCCACACTCAAGCAGTTATCAATCGCCGCCGGCGTGCTCCCCCAGTCTTCATGCAGTTTCAAACCAATCGCGCCGGCCTCAATCTGTTCGACAATCGGCTGCGGCACAGACACATTGCCCTTACCTAAAAACCCCAGATTCATCGGATAGGCTTCGGCGGCTTTGAGCATTTTGTGCAGATACCAAGGTCCGGGCGTGCAGGTGGTCGCATTGGTGCCGGCCGCCGGCCCGGTACCGCCGCCGATCATGGTGGTGACACCGGACATCAACGCCTCTTCAATCTGTTGCGGACAGATAAAATGGATATGCGCATCAATGCCGCCGGCGGTAATAATCTGCCCTTCACCGGCGATGATTTCGGTACCGGCACCGATTTGCATGGTCACGCCGGATTGGATATCGGAATTTCCTGCCTTGCCGATGGCAGCAATCAAACCGTTTTTAATACCGATGTCGGCTTTGACAATCCCCCAAGTATCCAGAATCAACGCATTGGTAATCACCGTATCCATAATGTCGGCAGCACAGGCTTGACCCTGCCCCATGCCGTCGCGAATCACCTTACCGCCGCCGAACTTCACCTCCTCACCATAGAGGGTGAAGTCTTTCTCTACCGCAATCCACAAAGCGGTATCGCCCAAACGCACCTTGTCGCCGATGGTCGGGCCGTACATTTCGGCGTAGGCTTTGCGCTCTAATTGATAGCTCATGCTTGCTCCTCCAAGTCACCCATCACCGCTTGTTGAAAGCCGAACACGCGACGCAGACCGCCGAGGGCGACCAGTTCAACCCGGCGCACCTGCCCCGGCTCGAAGCGCACCGCCGTGCCGGCCGGGATATTCAAGCGAAAGCCTTTGGCGGCAACGCGGTCAAACTGCAACGCCGGATTCACCTCGGCAAAATGGTAATGCGAGCCGACTTGGATTGGGCGGTCGCCGCTGTTGGCGACCTTAAGACAGATCACTTTGCTGCCGACATTCAGCGCAATCGTGCCGGGCTGGGTTTGAATTTCACCTGGAATCATCTCGTTCTCCTAAACAATCGGTTGATGCACGGTCACCAGTTTGGTGCCATCGGGGAAGGTCGCCTCGACTTGTACCTCGGCAATCATCTCCGCCACGCCGTCCATTACCTGTTCACGGCTTAAAATCGTGGTGCCGTAATCCATCATCTCCGCCACGGTGCGGCCGTCACGCGCGCCTTCCAAAATCGCACAACTGATTAAGGCGACCGCTTCAGGATAGTTCAGCTTTAGCCCGCGCGCCAAGCGGCGTTCCGCCACTAAACCGGCGGTAAATAGCAACAATTTGTCTTTTTCTCTCGGCAAGAGTTCCATCGAGATATCTCCAATAAACTTAAGTTTTCCAAATCCGCGGCATCAAGGGCGGCGCACCGATAATCAATGGCCGAGCCAATTGCCAAGCGGCGATCAGACGGGCTTTTAAATCATCCAAATCACTGTCCAAGGTGCGTAATACCAACACCTTATCAACCAAAGTAATACCACATTGCGGCGCCCAGTCTTGTTGTAAAAATTGCTCTTTTAACTGCGACAACAACTGAGCATCCGATTGATAAAACAACATGGTCGCCATCAAGGTTTGACCATTCAACGCAAAGGCATTGTGCATCAATTCTGGTATATTCCTAAACACAAACTGATCAATAAAAATTGGTTTATCAGCCAATCGAATTTCAATTTTTTGGTGCAACTCCCCTTCGCTAAATACCTCATTCATAGCAGGACGACCAAAGCCAACCACATCCCAAGCAATCAAGGCAGCTTGCTCGGTCATCAAGTTAAATTGCAGATGATTACGCACTTTGCACTGATTAAAAAACAAAGCCTCTTGTGGTAACCACTCTAACTGGGTATTTTCATACAAAGTAAGTTGCTGCAATTGCACAGCACACGCGCCCGTACTGCGATAAAACTTAGTCGCCGCCGGCGTACTAATAAAGACCTTGGCATTCGGTTTGAGTAGCACTTGAGTGGTCAACTCATCACCGGCAACAATACCGCCGGGCGGATGGATTACCAAGATAGTAGGACGTTCTTCTTCTTGATAATAAGCTCGCTGAAGAACCAAAGGACCAAAATGCTGTTTATCTTTTACCACGGTTTTGCCAAATCGGTTTTCCAAGGTAAAAGATAAATAGCCTTTCCATGAGGTCTGCAATGCTTTCATATAACAACTTCTCTAAAACAATAAAAAAGGGGCCATCGCCCCCTTAGATTTTTACGCTAAATGCCTAAAACTTAGAATGTGAAGCTGTAAGCAACATTTAACAAAGGCTTCTTATCTTCATCAGCAAGACCACTGCCTTGCGCCTTTGAAATTGTGAACGATAAATTATCCGTTGCAGCATAGCTGATGTTGTAGTGGCTGTAATCAGCATTGTCCGCATCAAAGTCATAATAACCAGCTGACAAACCGACTGGACCAATACTGTAATTCGCTACATAGTAAATATCTTCACGATCTTGCGTTTCAATCATCGCAGTCAGCGAGAAATCTAGGTAAGAACCGGTAACTTCATACTCTGAAAGTAAAGTTCCATCTGCGCGAGAGAAGTTAGATTTTGTACCGTCTGATGGGTAGAAGTAAGCCCAGTAAGCAACGTTAAGACCAAAGTCACCACTTGTCATACCGTAACCAGCATATAAGTCAAACTCGGTCCCATCATCTTCCGAAGCACCCCAAACACCGGCATACAAACCAGAATCATGTGCGTAATCAGCACCACCAGACACCATACCTTGACCATTGCTTAGATCCGTACCACGCCATAGATAAAAGTTACTCACTGCAGCGTTATATGAAACTTCAGCTTGAACCGCTGCTGGTGCAATTGCAGCCATTGAAGAACCGGCAACAGCAAGTGAAAGTAGTAGAGGCTTAAGTTGTAGTGATTTTTTCATTATCTAATCTCCAAGACTGATTGAGTTGTTTTTAAATTTTGAAAGCATTTAACTTTGTTCTCCATATAGCCCAAGAGATGCCAAAAACTTATTTAAACTTATTTTTCAATAACTTAATAAAAAACAAACCACTCACCTTGATTTCCAATAAAAACACTCGCACCAAAAAAGAACGGTAAAAACCATAAAATGGTGCAGATAAAAACGACCATCACTTAGATACCGCCAAAAAAAACGCCCATTCAAAATGGGCGTTTAAACAATAACAGAATAAAAATACTACATGACTTCCGGAATCGGTGGCCAAGGGTAGTCACATTGACAAACAACTAAGAAAAATGGATTAAGTAAAGTTGGCGTTTGCACATATTCCAGTGGATGACCCGCGGCATTCAGCACAGCACCACCGGCAACTTCGACGATCACTTGCGAAGCCGCGGTGTCCCATAGCGACGTTGGCCCAAAGCGCGGATAGACGTGCGCCGCGCCTTCTGCCACCAAACAACTTTTTAGTGCCGAGCCCATTTTGACCGTTTGATGCTCACCCAAGGCGGCCATAAAAGATTGCGTTCGCCCGCCATGCCGACGGCTAATCGCCACATTGGCCATTTCATCCGGTTGCAAGCGCGCGGTTTGAATAGGCTGCGCTTGCGACATTAACTGAGACATATCCAGCCGCTCGACATCCAACGACTGCACATCAACCGCTACTTTAAAAGCGGCACCGCCTTGCACAGCATAATAAAGGTGATTCACTTCAGGGCCAAACACCACACCCAATACTGGCCGATGATTATGAATTAGCGCAATATTGACACTAAACTCACCGGTGCCTTCAATAAACTCTTTGGTGCCATCTAAAGGGTCGACCAACCAGTAAGTTGACCAATGCTGGCGCTCTGCAAACGCAAATTTGGCCACACTTTCCTCGGTGACTAAAGGAATATCCGGCGTCATCGCTTGCAAAGACGTATAGATTAACGCGTCTGCGTAATGATCCGCTTCGGTCACCGGCGTGCCATCCTTTTTTTGCTCAACGTCAACAAAACGCTGCGCCTGATTTGCGCGATACATCTGCGAAATACCGCGCCCAGTTTGCAAGGCTATCTGGCAGACCTGCGGTAACCACTGCTGCCAATGCGCTTGAGTACACTGCTCCATTAAATCTTTCCTAAGTGCTTTAAAACAAGAAACAAGGCCGCATAAGCACGCCCTTCACTAAAATCGGGATGAGCCAATAATTTCGCCCAATCGTCAATGTGCCAAGGCACAATCTCCAAGGGTTCCGGTTCATCACCCTCGGCGATTGCAGGCTCTAAACCGGTTGCCAATACAATGTGCGTTTGATGAGTCATATAACCCGCGGCAAGCGAAACACTGTCCAATAACTCCACCGTTTGCGGACGGTGTGCTATCTCCTCTTTACTTTCTCGCAAAGTCGCTTCCAACCATGTTTCACCCGGGTCAACTTTACCCTTTGGAAAACCCAGTTCATAACGCCCGACACCAGCGCCATATTCACGAATCAGCAGCAAAGTACCATCCGCCAAAAGCGGCACAATTAGGACGGCACCGCCTTGACTGCCAAGCAGCCGTTCATAATGAACTTCCACGCCGTTTGTAAACTGTAAATGCTGATATTGAACAGTAAAAATCCGCGACTTAGCCGCAATTTTTTCCGCTAAAATAGTGGGCAATTTTTGACTCATAAGAATCTCGTTTGGCTCGTTATATCGATTTCAAACATCATACGCTAAGGAAAAACACTTGCAAACGCTTGACTGGAACCAAATCGATACCGTGCTACTGGATATGGACGGCACTTTGCTGGACTTGCATTTTGACCACCATTTTTGGATGCACGCCGTACCGGAAGCTTACGCCTATAAAAAGCATATTTCGATTCGCTCAGCGAAAGCAAAAATACACAAAGAAATTAACCAGCACGCTGGCACCTTAAATTGGTACTGTTTGGATTTTTGGAGCGAAAAACTGGGACTGAATATCGCCGAACTCAAACGCGGTTTTAAAGACGAAATTGCCGTGCATCCCGAAGTTTTAGAATTTTTAGCTGCCTTGCGCGCCCACGGCAAAAAAGTGGTCATGGTCACTAACGCGCACCGCGACAGCTTGGCACTCAAACTGGAAATGACCGAAATCGGCCGCTATTTCCACACCATGATTTCGGCACACGATCTAGGCATCCCGAAAGAGGACATCCGCATCTGGTCAGAAATTCAACATATCGAACCTTACAATCCAAGCCGAACCATGCTGATTGACGACAATCTTAAAGCGCTTGCAACCGCCCAACAATACGGCATTGCGCTACCACTTTGCGCCACTTACGTCAGCCCGAAACTGAACAAAATCGACCCGCAAGGCTTTCCGTACTTTGAAAGCTATTCGGAAATCATGCCACGCTAAGTAACACCAATCTAAGGGCGTAACAGCAGCACCTTTTCAGTCACCGCATTGCCTTTACGCTCAAACTTTTCCTCGTCAACCACGTCAATCGAAGTAAACTCGGCAAACAGTTCGCGCACTTCCGACTCCTTCACCGAAAACGGAGGGCCGTCCATCGCGCTCTGATCATATTCCATAATCACCATTAAAAACGGCGTACCTAGCGGCAAAATTTTCTGCAGATGCTGTGCGTAATCACGGCGCATTTCCGGCGGCAAGGCGATAATTGAAGCCCGGTCGTAGACCGCTTTGACTTGCGCGCAATCTTGCGGCGTCAACTGAAAAAAGTCACCGCAAAGTAACGTCATCTGCGGCAACTGATAACCACAATAATTCTCATGCTGAACCGGCTCGGCATTGAGTGCATTCTCCGCTAAAAACTCGTGCAACGCTTTTTGCGATAATTCTACGCCAAGCACGTCGTGCCCCAGCTCACGCAACCACAACATATCCAACGATTTGCCACATAAAGGCACCAATACCTGCCCTTGCCCATCAAGTTCTAATTGCGGCCAAAAATCACGCAAAAAACGGTTAATCTCTTGTTGATGAAAGCCGACCACGCCACCAGCCCACATCTCATGCCAAAACGCTGCTTGCACTCCATTCTCCTTATCGCTTAATTTTCTACGCGCCGGTTTGGTTTATAATGGCGCGCAAATTTTCGTCTATTCTAAAGGATACGCCATGCGTTCAGAAACACAGACTAAAACAAAATTCTGGCAAACTCACTGGGGCAAGAATCTCATCACGGTGATTTTGTTCATCGCGGTGTTTTTAGCACTGCGCCCGTTTATGCAAGGCGATGTAATCGAAGGACAAGCCCCTACCCTAAAATTAACCACACTTGACGGAACGCCGCTGGATTTACAAGCCTTAAATGCGCAAGGCGAACCGGTATTGATTCATATTTGGGCGACTTGGTGCCCGGTTTGTACCTTCAGTCGTGACGGCATTGAAAACATCGCCGCCGATCATAAAGTCATCAGTATCGCCACGCAGTCCGGCGATGACGAACAGCTTCTGGAATACGCCAAAACACACCAAATGGACACCTCAATTATCGTCAATGATTTAGACGGGCAAATTGCAAAACTGTTTGGGGCAAAGGGTGTACCGGCGGACTTCGTCATCGCACCCAACGGCAATATCGAATTTGTCGAAGTCGGTGTTACCAGCGCTATCGGATTACGCTTACGCCTTTGGTGGAGCGGTCTTAATGCAGGGGACGCACCATGAAATTTGGCGGCACCATTATCCATAAAGCACGCGATCAATACGGCCTTATCGAAGTGATTGAAAACCGTACTTTGCGCAAACTGCATTTTGATTCGCCGGTCGAGCAGAGCTGTATCTTTCGCGATGCGCCAATGACGCTGAACTTTGAATATCAGCAAAAAATTGTCGCGCTGGTCAGTGAGCATTTTCAACAACGTAACCAACCACAAGGGTATCGCATTTTAATGCTCGGCATGGGCGGCGGCACCATGGCGCACAACCTTTACCACACTTTACCAAATGTGCAATTGACGATTGTCGAACTGCGCCAAATTGTGATTGATGTGGCTTATCGGTTTTTTCATCTACCGGATGTGCCAGAAATTGAAAGCGTACAGTCCGATGCGATTGAATACATCGCCGAACTGGCCGACTTAGAAAATCAGATTCATAATTTTGACTGCATTATTGTTGACTTGTTCGATGCGCACGGTATTCCTAGTGAACTTTGTGAATTTGCTTTTCATAACGACCTCCAACAATGCGTTAAAGCAGATGGCAGGATAATTTATAACCTGTGGAATCGCATGGCGGAAAACCGTCAAAAAGAGCCAACGGAAGAAACTGGAATTATTCTTAATATTATCGAAGACCTTCAAGAACGGGTAAGGAAACGCCAAAACAGCTTAATGCGTTCCACCAGCAATTTGATTGTCAGCCTCGATTTTTAACGGCTGAAAAACCACTTCGGCATAAAACTCATCCGGCCGCTGCTGATAAAAGAACTGCCAATCCAAGCTTTGGCAAATCCGCTCAACAATCTCCAATCCGTAGCCATAGCTGCGGTTCTCACGCAATAACTTAGCGCTGTCAGCTTGACAAGGATTGACGACACAAATCCCCTGTTGATCAATGCGAATCCGCACAGTTCCACTGCTATAACTGAAGGCATTTTTTAAAAGATTACGTACCAAAACCAAAAAGAAACTTTCTGGTGCAGCCACCCTCAAAGATTCCTTTTCTTGCAAATCATACGCTAAGATTTCACCGGGAAAGAGCTCGCGTATCACTTGTATCTGCGTCTGCACTATCGGGTTCACATGACAATCGCTAAAGGCTTCGGCTTCAATGCTCTGCTTACCCAGTAGCAAAAAAGTTTCGGTTAACAGCGCAATTTCGTCACAACTTTTTTCAATTCGTCTTTGTGCATTCAAACTCCGCTGATCATTTTGTCCTAAGCGCTCTAAAATCTGTGCGGACCCCTTCAAGACCATCAAAGGGGTGCGAATTTCATGCGCGCTGAAACGGCTAAAATCGCGTTCGCGGCGAAAAAAATCCGCAATCTGCCTTTTACTATTCAATAAGGCGTCTTCAATTTGGCGTAACTCTTGATATTGTGCATCGACATTAAAATCCGGCGCATCCGGCGCCATCTGTTTAATTTTCTGGAGCACCGCTTTCAATGGGCGCGCCACTTTGCTCAAGGTTAAATGAACGTACAACAACATCATCAGCAACACGACCACACCTAAAAGCGCGACAAACAGATGCAATTTGTATTCAAAGGTATCTAAGTAATCATCCGCGCCCTCTTTATAAACTAAGTAGTACACCCCCTGTCCAGAAGGGTCGGGGCGTACCAGCAAATGCTTATCCTCTGTTCCCACATAAACTTCGTAAAAGCCCGGTACAGTAAACGCTTGCAACCATTGCGGAGCCTGCGGACGATTGGCTAAACCCTGCCAGTAAATATCAAATTGATAACGATTCGGATAAGAGTCAGCAATCCCATAATTCAGATAATCTTGCTCATACTGTTGGGCCTCGGCTTGAATCCAATGCTGCAAGCTAATTTGCTCCAACTCTTGCTCAGCAAAAGCCACTAAAACAATAAATAGGATGATAAACAGTGCCATTAAACTGCCGTTTATCAAAAACAGCTGAGTCAATAATTTAGAGGACTTTTGCGCCATTACGACGCTCCATTGGTCGGTGCGCTGATCTCCGCCAAAAGTCGATAACCCTGTGCATGCAAGGTTTGCAACATTGAAGATTCGCCATTATGCAACGCTTGGCGCAACGCGTATAAATGACTACGCAGGGCATCACTCTTTGGCTCATCCAGCCCCCACACTTCATCAATCAACATCTGACGGGTCACCAAATTTGGATGCTTTTGCATCAGCGTTAACAAAATCGCTTTCTGTTTCGGCGCGAGTTTTATCGGCGTATCCCCCCAAGTAACTTGCGCAGTTTGTTGATTAAAACAGAGCTGGCCAACTTTAAGAAACGTCAAATCTTGCCGGCCGCCACGCTTACTCAAGGCGACCAAACGCAGCGCCAACTCCTCTAGCGAAAACGGCTTAATCAGATAATCATCGCCGCCGCTGTGAAACGCCATTTTCTTATCTTCCAAACTGTCTTTGGCGGTTAAAAACAATACCGGCGTCGCCAACTTTAACTCTTGGCGCAAGACTTTAACCGCCTGCAATCCATCCAGTTTGGGCATCATAATATCCATCACAATCACATCGTAACGATTACGCCGACACAGCTCAATGGCAGCCTCTCCGTTATAAGCGCAATCCACCTCAAACTGGCTCAGTTCAAGGTAATC